>NZ_JBBIAR010000064.1:0-53833 GCF_054185165.1 Bradyrhizobium sp. UFLA05-109
GCAGCGGAAGCGACGCAGGACAAGATCCTCTACGCAGCGGTACATTGAGGTGCGTGACGACAGGGCGGCTTCAAGGCCGCCGATCGTCGCCGCATGTCGAATGTGTCACACTGCAGCCGGCACGTCGCCGGCTGGTGCCAAGGATTGGAACGCAAGATAGGCAAGCACGACGATCAGCACCCATAATATGAGGCTGATGGGCATCGCAATCATAAGGCCACGGAAGAAGTCCATGATGGCCGCCTGAGTCACGGAGTTATCGGTCATCTTAGCCGTAGCCGTCATCTGCCTGGCAGTTCCATTCGGAGGTAGATCTGATAACCCTTTCGAGTGATCCGGGGCCATCGGCATTGGCAGCGGGATCAAGTGAATGTGCCAGCAACCTCGCTTTTACGATTGCGCCCTTACGTTGCGGCTCTTTGCAATCGGCGGTCAGGAACATGCCCCAGGTCTGGATGACGTATGATGAACTCGCGACGCTGTGCAATTGCGGTGCGGCGGAAGCCAAGCTCATGGTGCAACATCTGTCGCTTCGCCGTCGCAAGAGCAGCGACGGCGCGACACGCGTTAAGCTTAACCTCGCGCTGACGGCGCGGTTCTTCGCCAGCATTCGCGAGTCCGATTTCGATCTCGACGGTGCGATCGAGGCTTTGCGCGATACCCATCGGCAGATGGCCATGCTTCTGACGCCCGAAGAGAGCGAGAAACGCGGGGTGGCTTGAGGTGTCCTCCGTGGTCGAAACCCATCCCAAAGGATGACATGGTCGACGCCGCAGTGAGCGGACATGATGCCTTCGAATCAGGCATAAATCTGTTGCCGGAATTTCCTATTGCCGGGGGTGTTCAACCAGAACAGGGCGAAGCGCAATACGACCTGGAGGTTGGGGAGGATGTCATGCAGAAAGTCGCGTGTCTGGCGGGCGCAATACTCTTGGGCATGACAAGTTTGGTCGCGACGGCCACTGCCGAGGTGGTCAAGCTGACGGCCGAGCTCAAGGGCAGCAATGAGGTGCCGCCGAACAGCAGTTCCGGCTCCGGCAAGGCCGAGGCGACCTTTGATACCGACAGCAAGGTCCTGACCTATGCGGTCACCTATTCAGGTCTGACTGGGCCCGCGGTTGGCGCGCATTTCCATGGCCCGAGCGAGCCGGGCAAGAACGCCGGCATCGCGCTGCCATTCAAGTCCACCCAGAGCCCGATCCGAGGCACGGCCACGCTCTCTGACGCACAGGCCGCGGATCTGTTGGCAGGAAAGTGGTACGCCAACATCCACACCGCGGCGAATCCGGGCGGTGAGCTCCGCGGGCAGATGGCGAAGTAAATAGCCGCTCAGCACTCTGCGAAGGCCGCCAGACGCCAGCCGTTACGGCTCGTGTCTATTGCTGGCGACCAATCCCGAGCTCCCTCTGGAGCTGTGGGGTGAGGCCCATGGCGCCCTCGGTCCGCCCTTGGCCGGTTCCCACATTGCGCGTGCCCGTCGACGTCGAAGAGGACGTCGAAGACGACGTCGTAGGCGTCGTCGACGTGGGCGGCGAACCCGCCGGAGCGCCATATCCGCTACGGATTCCGTTCGACGAGGTGGTCTGAGCCCACGCGCTTCCACCGGCAATCAGCGAAGCAGCCACAAGCGCAATTACAATTCTGATCATGGGCGACGTTTCTCCTCAAAGTCCGCGGGAGAATAGGCCGGCGAGGCGTCATCCGGCAAGTCTACTACCGGCAAGTCCGCTACCGACCAAGTCTGCTGGCAACGTCGCCTTCGCCAGGCCGCAGAGTGCTGAATCAGGATCGCGGCCGCGGCAGAAACGCCAAAACGGTTTGCGCAATGCTGACGCCAACGACGCCGCCGGACGCCTTCTGGATGACGTCGAAGAATGCCGCATGCCGGTCGGGCCGCAGCGCTTGCAGGAGCTCGAGTGAAATGGCAACGCCGACCACCAGCAGGCAGGCCTGGGCGAAACGCCCGGGCAGCAGAAAGGCCAGCAGGAAGCCCAGGACGCCATAGGCACTGAAGCGTTCGATCACGACGACCCAATAGGCTTCGGCATGGCCGATCAACACCGGCCGCCCCGTCAGTGCGGCGAGCGTGGCGTAGACGATCAGCGCGAGGCAAATGCCCGTTGCGGCAATGAGCTTGTTCCGGGTCATGGGGCCATCTTTATAGCAATGATAGCCTTGCCTCAGAGGAAGTTCTGGACATCGTTAATATCCTGCTCTGCGGGGCACACGTCCTTGTGACCACGCTAACGGCAGCATACCGGAGCTGCTCGTCTCATGAGCAATTGGTGCTTCGTTTTCTCGGCTGCGATCTGCCAGACGGCGCAAACGCTAAAAATGGCCAGAACGTTAGCCAATGCAATCTGCGTTGCGAAGTCCGCGGCTGTGACCGTAGAATGTAACGGGGAGCCAGCGAAGGGTAAAAAACTCGAGGAGTTCCCCATGCGCGTGTTCGTTATTGCCTCGTCCGTGCTGCTCTTTCCCGTTGCAGCTCGCGCGCAAGAAAAAGTGCAGCAACCTAAAAATAGCGATCCCTGCATCTATACCATCGCGGGCAGGCAGTACGAGGTGCCGATCGGTATGAAGATTTGCTTCCGCTCGCCACCTCCGTATGGCGACCAGTACTCACTTCAGCAGTGTTTTCCGCCACTGAGCGAGTTTGCTCTGGTGAGGCGTGGTGATCCGCGTTGTGAGCGATATGAGGACCGGCAATAATTCTCCCCCGGAGCGTCCGTTCCGCCGTGACGATTGGACTACCGCTTACGTGGGCTATGTGTCGGCTGCATCAAAACTGGTTCAGGCGACCAGCACTGCTGCTGAATCGACAGAGGCCGGGCGACGTTCGTTGAGCAGGTCGATAAATTTGGCGAACGGCAATGGTGCGGCGACGAGGTAACCCTGGCCTTCCTCGACGCCGCAGGCGATCAGCGCGCGAACCTGCTCCTCGGTCTCAATGCCTTCGGCGACCACCGTCATGTGTAGCTCCCGCGCGAGTTCGACCAGCATCTCGACGATCGTCGTGGTCGATGCATCCACCGTGATCGTGTCGACGAAGAACTTATCGATCTTGATGGTGTTGGCGCCCAATCCCTTCAGTCGCGACAGGCCGCTGTGGCCGACGCCAACGTCGTCGATGGCGACGCGAAAGCCGTAGTCGCGTAGTTCCCGCACCACGGATGCGGCGCGCGCGAGGTCGTCGAGCTCGTCGCGTTCGGTTACCTCGACGACGATCTGTCGCGCCGAGACCTTTGCGGTCAGTACCGTGCTGCGCAGCGTGTCGACGAAGCCGGCGCTTAACAGGTGCTTTGGCACGACGTTGAGCGACAGCTTGAAGTCCTTGTCCTTCTTCAGGTGCGGCTGCAGCTCGGTGAGCGCGCTGCCCAGGATCTGCCAGGTCATCCCCTGGATGCGCCCGCTGGATTCGGCAAGCGGGATGAAATTCATCGGCGGCACCACCGAGCCGTCCTCGCGCAGCCAGCGCGCCAGGATCTCGCAACCTACGATCCGGCCTGTGAGCAGTTCAAAGATCGGCTGGAAATATGGCTTGAACTCGCCGCGCGCGAGCGCGCGGTCGAGATCCGCGACCGGTCCCTCCATGCGCCGCGTCCTGGACAACAGGATGCCGAAGAGCACACCAAGCGCGAGAGCGAGCGCCATCGCCTGCCAATAGACTTCCGAATTCCATGTCGATAGCACCGCGCGGTCGACGCGAATGGTGGTGCGAAGCGGATAGCGCGCCGAGCTCTTGTCGAAATCGGTCGCCTCGCGCAGCGCCTTGTCGGCGTCGAGCATGAACGCCCCTAACTTCTCGCCATTGCTCAGCGCGAGCAGCACCTCGCTGTGCGCGCGCAGCTCGGCCGGCATGATGTCGAAAAGGCTCGAATTGACGCCGAGGATCGCGACCAACCCTTTCCTGCGGTCGATGTCCCGGAGCACGCCGAGCGCGTCACCGCCGAACTGCTCGACGCGAAACAACAGCAGTCCCGCATCGCGTGACCCCAGCATGTCTGCGCGGTCGACCCAGCCCTTGTCGAATTCCAGCGTCTCCGAATAGGCCGAACAGATCACCGAACCGTCGGCATTGACGAGGCGGACGTCCTTGACCGCGGAGCGCTGGTAGACGTGGAGGCGGATCGCTTGGAGCGAGGCGGGGCTGCAATCGGCAAGTCCGCGGCCCGCGAGCTCGTCGAGGCTCGTGGCGGCAAGGTCGATCGCGAACTCGGAACGGCGCAGCACCACCTCGGTCAGTTCGTCGAGCTGGCGCGCCTGCTGATGGCGGATGAAGCTCGTCGCGGCAAGGTGGGCCGCCAGACCAAAGAGCAGCGTGCTCGCGAGCACGAGCGCAATGAGGGAAACGGGCGGCCGCGCTGGTTTCATCCGGTCGGCGAAAGGTTAAGAAAGGATGCCCCGGATCCTACCCTCCGAGGCGCTAAGATAAGGTTTAAGCCGTCCAGAGCCGGCCAACAGCCGAAGGTGGAGATCGCCCGAATAAAGCGCTGGTCCGGAGAATTCCGAAAACCTGCCCGTCGGCCTCAGCTCTTCTTGGCGGCCTTGGGCTTGAGCGACAGACCAAGTCGCAGCGCCATGCGCTTGACCGCATCGGGCGACCGTCCCAGCTGCTTGGCGGCCTCTTCCAACGTAATTGAAGACTTGGCTAGCTCCATTAACCGGCGGTCTTCCTTGAACGACCAGGGCTTGCGCGCCATGACGACAACGATCCTCTTAACGACAAAGCCGCCAAGCGACCCATGTTCGCTCGACGGCTTTGCTTGGGTGGGGCCGGGCCTTGGGGAAGCCCGGTGCGTAAGAGGGATAAGCTATTGACGAAAACTCGCAACAAAGACCGCGGATTAAGCTAACCGCTCAACCTTACTGCGATGAAATCGGCGCGCGTGGCACCGTACAACCACGGAGTTTGGCTGGCTGAGGCCGATCCGCGTGCGGTGATTCCTCGCTTTGGCTCGTCAGATCGCGACTGCGCCGCGTCATCTCTGCCTTAATGGATGAGCCTTCTGGTGCCACGCCCAGGCGGTACGAATGATTGTGGGCAGATCGGAATGGCGTGGCTCGAAGCCCAGAACGTTGCGAGCCGCGGAGGGATCGGCGACAAGATAAGTCGGGTCGCCCTGCCGCCGTGGCTTGACGACGTGGGGGACCTCCCGCCCTGTCTCCTGCTTGATTGCAATGAGAATCTGCCGCACCGAGAATCCTGCGCCAGTGCCGAGATTGAAGCTGCCGCCGGCATGCCCTTCGAGCAGCAGTTTCAGCGCAGCGACATGCGCGGCCGCAAGATCGGTGACGTGGATATAGTCGCGGATCGCGGTGCCGTCGGGCGTCTCGTAGTCGTCGCCGAAGACGGCGAAGTCGCCGACATGTCCCTGCAGCGCCATCATGGCGCGCGGGATGAGATGCGTCTCGTTGTCGCGCAGTTCGCCGATGCCACCGGCGGGATCAGCGCCGCTGGCATTGAAATAGCGCAGGCAAAATGCGCCGAAGCCATACGCCGTGCGATAGTCCGCGAGCATGCGCTCGATCATCGATTTCGATGCGCCGTAAGGATTGATCGGCGCGCAGAGGAAATTCTCCGGCAGCGCCTTGCTATCGGCATTGCCGTAGACCGCACCGGTGGATGAGAACACGATGCGATGGCAGCCGGCATTGCGCATGGCGTTGAGCAGCGACAGCGTGCCCTGCACGTTGTTGATGTAGTACTTCTGTGGATCGGCGACGGATTCGCCAACCAGACTCGCGGCCGCAAAATGCATCACCGCGGACACCTCGTGTTCGGCGAAGACACGGGCGAGCGTAGCTTCATCCAGCAGATCGCCGGTCACAAGCCGGCCCGACACGAAACTCCGATGGCCAGTAGAGAGATTGTCATAGACGACGGGTCGATAGCCGGCCGCAACGAGCGCGCGGCAGGCGTGCGAACCGATGTAACCGGCGCCTCCCGTAACGAGGACAGTCGGTCGGTTGGTCATGTCGTCTCCGCGGCTTGGCAGGGGGAAGAACCAGCAGTCTGAATCGAGCCATTGATAGTGCGCACAGGCCGCGCTGGTCAAATCTGTCCTGGCTATTAGCCTTAACCCTCGCTGATTGACAGCGTATGAGCTTCGTTACACCTGCCTGATGACGCTGAAGCGATAACCGGCTAAATTGACCAGATGTTCCGGACCGCGGGGCGGCGATTGATGGCGCATAGATTAGTTCATTGTGGCGTGATCGTGCTGGCGACCTTCGCCGGCGGCGGAGAGGGTTTCGCGGGCGATGAGCCCGCATCGGCGGAAGCATCAACGCCGGGCGCACCCACACCGGCCGAAGTTGCGGATGCCGAGAGTGCTCCATCGCCGGACAGCCTGATGTCCCGCGAGGACTGGAAGCGCCGTATCATTGAGGCGCGCAGGCGGTCGGATCAGGCGAGATTGGACTGGAAGCTGCAAGCGCCACTGCGGGCGGCGATCCCGCCCGATCCGCCGGAGAAAATCGCGACCGAGCGTGTCCTCAATGATGATACGCTGCAGCCGGGCGACATCGTTTCGACCGACAAGGGCCTTCTGCAATTTCGGGGCTGGGCCGGGGTGGACGGGCAGACCGCGCAATTCGTCCCCGTCGCGCCGCGCTGATCAAGTCTTTGAACGCACGCTGGAGTTGAGGCGCGTCCATCAGCCGAGGCCGATACGTGCCTGCTGATAACCGCCATCGAGGATGGCCTGCCACCATTTCCGGTTCTCGCAGTACCAGCGGACCGTCTTGTCCAAGCCGCTTTCAAAATTCTCCTCGGCGCGCCAGCCAAGTTCGCGTTCAAGCTTTGAAGCGTCGATGGCGTAGCGGCGGTCGTGGCCCGGCCTGTCCTTGACGAAGGAGATCAGGCTGCGCCGCGACCCCGCATTTGCAGGCACGATCTCGTCCAGGAGTTCGCAGACCTTCTCGACGACGTGCAGGTTGGTCCGCTCGTTGCGGCCGCCGACATTGTAGGTCTCGCCGACCACGCCGCGCTCCAGCACGAGCGTCAGTGCCTTGGCATGGTCCTCGACGTACAGCCAATCGCGGACGTTCTGGCCATCGCCATAGACCGGCAGAGGCTCGCCCGCGAGCCCCTTGATGATCATGTGTGGGATCAGCTTCTCGGGGAAGTGATAGGGACCATAGTTGTTCGAGCAGTTCGTCACCATGGTCGGAAGCTCGTAGGTCTCGCGCCAGGCACGCACTAGATGATCCGAGGACGCCTTGCTGGCGGAGTAGGGCGAGTTCGGCGCATAGGCGGTCTCTTCCGAGAACAGCCCCTCGGCACCGAGCGTACCGAAGACCTCGTCGGTCGAGATGTGGAGGAAACGAAAGCGGTCGCGCCGTTCTGCCGACAACGTTCGCCAATAGCGCAGCGCCTCCTGTAACAACGTGAACGTGCCCACGATGTTGGTCTGGATGAACTCGCCGGGGCCGTCGATGGAGCGGTCCACATGGCTCTCGGCGGCGAGATTCATCACCGCATCGGGCTGATACTTTTCGAAGAGCTTTCGCAGCGAGGGCCCTTCGCAGATGCATTGCTTTTCGAACGCGTAATGCGGGTTGTCGTCCGCGCCGGGAAGCGACTCGGGATTGGCGGCATAAGTCAGCTTGTCCAGGTTGACGACGCGCGCGTGCGTGTCGCGTAGCAAATGACGGACGACGGCCGATCCGATGAAGCCCGCACCACCGGTGACGAAAATTGTGGATCCTTTGAACCGCATGATGCAATCACCCCAATGTCGGCAATCAGGCGCGGAACGAGCGCGCGACAGATTTCAAATACTCGCCGTAGCTGCTCTTGGAAGTCCGCTCGGCCACCTGGTTGAATGCCTCGAGCGAGATATACCCGCGTCTTAGCGCGATTTCCTCGGGGCAGGCAATGCGAAGTCCCTGCCGTTGCTCGAGGATCTGCACGAAATGGCTGGCCTCGACCAGAGAGGCGTGCGTGCCCGTGTCGAGCCATGCAAATCCGCGGCCCAACACTTCCACGAACAGATCGCCGCGCTCGAGATAAGCCTTGTTGACGTCCGTGATCTCAATCTCGCCCCGGCCCGAGGGCTTCACATTGGCCGCGATATCGAGGACGTCATTGTCGTAGAAATAAAGTCCGGTGACCGCCACATCCGACTTCGGCTGCTTCGGCTTTTCTTCGATCGACAGCGCGCGGCCGGACTTGTCGAGTTCGATCACCCCATATTGTTCAGGCGTGTTGACAACGTAGCCGAACACGGTCGCCCCGCTCTTGCGGGCAGAGGCCTTCGCCAGCATTTCCGGAAGGCCATGCCCGTAGAAGATGTTGTCGCCTAAGACCAGCGCCACGGAGTCATCGCCCACGAAATTCCGGCCGACAATGAATGCATCGGCAAGGCCGCGAGGGGTCTCTTGCGTGGCGTAGGAAAACTTCAGGCCCAGCTCAGAGCCATCGCTAAGCAGCCGCTGAAACAGCGGCTTGTCGGCAGGCGTGGAAATGATCAGGATTTCGCGGATTCCGGCGAGCATCAGCGTCGACAGCGGATAATAGATCATCGGCTTGTCAAAGACTGGAAGCAATTGCTTCGAAACGACGGTCGTCACCGGGTACAGGCGTGAGCCGGTTCCGCCGGCGAGTATGATACCTTTCATAGTCCCTCGCAGATTTACCAACCATAAACTAGCAGATGGTGTGCGGTGCACAAGTTTGATATAGATTCGACGTAAATGTCAGGGCGTACAACCACAGATGCACGTAATTGCGACAGAATTGCCGGAAGTTCTCATTGTCGAACCCAAATTGTTCGGCGACCAGCGAGGTTTCTTTCTCGAGACGTATCAGGCGAGCCGTTATGCGGAGAGCGGCATCGTCCGCCCCTTCGTGCAGGATAATCTGTCGCGGTCGAGCTACGGCGTGCTCCGCGGCCTGCATTTGCAGAATCCAATGACGCAAGGCAAGCTCGTGACGGTTCTGCGGGGGCGCGTGCTTGACGTTGCCGTTGATGTTCGTGTCGGCAGCCCAACGTTCGGCCGGCATGTCGCCGTCGAGCTGAACGACGAAAACCGCAGGCAGCTCTGGGTTCCTCGCGGCTTTGCCCATGGCTTTGCCGTTCTCTCCGAGACGGTGGATTTCTTCTATAAATGCGACAACGGCTACAGCCCCAAGGATGAGATCTCGGTGCGTTGGGACGATCCGGCGATCGGGATCGATTGGAAGATTTCAAATCCGTCACTCTCCGCGAAGGATGCGGCCGCGCCTCTGCTGGCTGATGTCGAGAATCTTCCTCTCTACGGACAGGTCTGATGCGAATTCTGCTGACGGGAACTGCGGGGCAGGTCGGGAGCGCGTTACTTCCCTTGCTTCAGACATGGGCCACGGTCGTCACACCTGCGCGCGAAGAGTTCGATCTGTCGAGGCCTGGTGAGCTCGCAGCCAAGCTCGATGATTTGAAACCCGATCTGATCGTGAATCCGGCCGCCTACACGGCGGTCGACAAGGCGGAAGATGAGCCGGAGCTTGCGCGTCGGATCAATTCTGAGGCCCCGGCCTTCATCGCGCAGTGGGCCGCGCGCCATCATGTTCCGCTGATCCATTTCTCGACGGACTACGTCTTCAATGGCTCCGGCAGTGTGCCTTGGCGGGAGGACAGCGCCACGGGGCCGCTATCGGTCTATGGTGCGAGTAAGCTCGCCGGCGATACGGCCATTGCGGCTTCCGGTGCGCCTCATTTGATTGTTCGCACGTCTTGGGTCTACGCGGCGAGCGGCGCGAACTTTCTCAAGACGATCGCGCGACTGGCGAAGGAGCGCAAAGAGCTTCGCATCGTCGCAGACCAGATCGGTGCGCCAACCTCGGCAAAGGCAATCGCCGATGTCGTGGCGAATATCATTCCCAGAGACCGGTCCGGCATGGACTCCGTATTTGAACGACGAAAAGGTGTCGTCAACGTCGTGTGTGCGGGCGAAACAAGCTGGCATGGGTTCGCCGCGGCGATCGTTGCCGGACTGAAAGCGCGCGGTGTCGACCTGCTGGTCGAGACCATCAATCCGATTTGCACGGATGAGTTTCCGGTCAAGGCAAAACGACCGGCCAACTCTCGTCTCAGTCTCGAGCGTCTGCGCCGGGATTTTGGCTTGGAGACGCCGACATGGCAGTGCGCCCTCGAGCGCGAGCTGGACATCATGATAGCTAGCGCCGGCTAGCGTGCCGACGCGGTGCGCCCTTCGGGCGGCATGAGCTGAGATTTTCCCCGCCTGCAAATTTGTGTCGGACGCTGGCAAGCGTTCGCTGTGAACTGTCAGCGAGAACACTGGGAAAGCGCGCGACTGAGTCTCCGGTCCGCGTAGAGCTGCCGCCAACCAGGTGCTGGACGCGGCCGAGCAGCTCTCCTCGCAACCACGAGAAGTCGCTGAAGTGCCAGAAGCCGAAGGCAAGTGCAGCGGCCTTCACACTCTCGGGCCCCGTCAGCAGTCGTTTGCGCACGAGCCACAGCCGCCAGAGCCGTAGATTGCGGTGCAGCTCATGCCTCGGTAGCGCTGGACCGCTGGCGACATGGCGCGGCGCTGATTGCGATGGCAGGCTGGGTCTACTTCATCACACTGCTGTTGGTGAAGCTGTTCCTGTGGTGCCTCGATTCAAGAGAGTGATCTCCGATGCGCAGGTGCGCGGAAGGAAGTTGCGTCTCAGCGCGTGCTTACGATGACACCCTTCGACCAGGCGATGTCGTGTCGACAGATAAGGGCTCTTCCTTTTCCGCGGAAGGTCTGGTCCGGACGGCGAGACGGCCGAGTTCGTCCCGATTGCACCGCGCTGGATGCGCGCATGAGTTCTCTCGTCGTCTTTGCTTGCGTCGGATCGCGACAACCGATGCGCACCGAATCAGTTCCCGCGACAAATCAGACTGAACGTCAAATAATTGTGCGCAACCGCGTATTGCTGTCATCTCCGAAAAATCACGTTGCATTCGTTATGCGAGACAACTCGCGTCACGAGATCGTCGAATTCGTTCTGCTATGTCTTGCGCGAACAACAACGCGAAGATCGACATGCTGCAGAGAGCTCTAACGGCGTTGCCGCTTGCAAAGATCAGAGAGCGGGCATTTGAGGGCGCATTTTTTAGCGTGACGCTGATTGCGATGGCAGGCTGGGTCTATTTCATCACGCTGCTGTTGGTGAAGCTGGTCTTCTGGTTCCTCGGTTGATGAGGATCAAAGTTCGCTTCGCGAGCACAATGCTGCCCAAAAATTCTCGAGCCTGACAAGAAATTCAGCTGCGTTCATCATTATGTCGTCACAACTGGACGATGAGAATGGTACCAATGAACAGGTTATCCGGGGAGATCGAAACGTTCCGCAAATGGAAAGACTGCGATGGCGCCCGTCCTGATCCTCCTCTTGATCTTCTTCGCTGGCTTCGGTCTTGGATACGCTGCGCGCGCGTGGCGGTCTCACAAGCGCTATGAGCGCTACCGGCTTTACGCCGTCTATCGTGCCTCCGTCCCGCGGCCGGCCGCACCGCTCGCCCGGCCCAGACGAGCGTTTTGATGAATTGCAGCCGAAGCGCGATCTGGGTGCGCTCATCGCGAGTATGACAGCGATGTGCGCAAGCGGGGCCGTTCCGTGCCATCCACTTACAGGTGAGGGTGAGCTGCAGGCAAAGGTCGTGACCGTCGGGGGTAACCATATCTGGTTAGGTTAAGTCTTGCTGGCCGTTGTTCGGTTGGCACTCGGTAGCTAGGCTGCGCACGGATTTTGCAAGGAAATGATTGCCGTTCGTGTTGCGTTGACTGGGGTCTTAGCTGATGATCTGGCTGATTGCTCTGGTCGTGCCCTTGGTGGGTGCTCCCCTTTTTGTCAGGGCCTATGGTCGACGCCTGGGCGCGTTGACCGGTCCTTGGATCGCGAAAGAGAGGGGGCGCGATGGTTAGCTTGAGGAACAACGCCCCACGCCGATATTTCGTTGACGAGGTGGGGCGACGCGTTTTGATCGGCCTCACGCATGAGGAGACGTTCGAATTCGAGCGGCTGGACGGGCAGGCGACCCTCCATCGGGAGGATAGCCAGGCTCCGTATGATGGAAATGGCCTGTGGGTGGCCGACGGCGAGGAGCGCTGGCTGGAGCTCTACGCCAAGCACGAAGGCGCCTGGAAGGCCTGGATGGCGCAAAGCCGCGCTGAGTAGGGCGAAAGCTTTAGCCTTTATTAACTATGCCGGACCCATTTTCTGGTCTGGCGCTTCAAACCGGAAATGCACGCATGTTCCAGCTGTTCTTGCGGGCTCGCACCCACTCTCTCCTACGAGACCGCTTTCGCGCTGAGACGGAATTTCGCGCGCGCTCGGCTGAGCGCGATGCGGAAACCGACCGCGCGCGCATCGAAGCCATCATGGATGCGATCGAGACCGCCCTGCATGCCGCAGAGAGTGAGCAATCAGGCCTGAACCGCCGCGTCGAGGACGTCCTCGCACGCGCCGCGGTGACCATCGGCAATGGCGATGATGAGTACCTCGAGCGCGAGGCGCTGGACAATCACCATCAGGACCTGTTTGACAAGGAAATTCAGAACGGTCAGCGCAGGCTCAAGGAGCTCTCCACGTCAATTGCGCATTTCAAATTCTTGAAGGCCGCGATGCTGAGCCGGTTTCCGGAGTACAGGCACTCGAACAGCAGCAACTAGGCACTGATAGGCAAGTTGCACCAGTACTCTCATATGACACATCGATTGTGTCGACGCTTTCTTCGCATTCGGTTGAATGTTGACGATGGTGCCCGTGTCCAGCTCGCGGCCTGATTCAGGAAGCGAATCGATGATGGTGTCCTTTTGGGTGAGGAGATTTCTTGAGCTGGGCCAAGCGTAGGGAAACGGATCGTTCGGAGCGCTGCAATTTAGCACCGATCAACCGCGGTGGATCGCCGGCTGCATTAAGCTTGAGCAGTTCCGCTTCCTGATCTTTGGTCCAACGCGTACTCTTGTTGCGCGCCATCGCGCTGCCTTCGGCAGATTACGTGCAAATGAATTAAGCCCGTGCTGCTCACGAAGTTCCGCTCGACGCTGGGCCTACCGCATGGCTAGGCGATGTTGCGCAGGATCTACTTGAGTTGGGGGCCGAGTCGATCGTCCACAGCCCGAATCCTCGCAGTCTATTGCCTTGAGCGGCCGAGGCAATGGGCAACAAAAGCCTCGTAGGACGCGAGTTACAGCGGTTAGAACTCGTCGATCCACTGCCGTAAAAAATGATCCAATAGGATATAGCTGGCGAAAGTAAACGCCATGCACACGACGAACGCGCAGGAAAGAGATTGAATTGCGATCACGACACTACTCCTCAAACTGTGAGGCTAGGTGATCGCTATTAATTCTCGCCTAAGCGAACGCGCGAGGCTTGCGGCATCCAGAGGCTGTGCAGCGCTCGATTCCTGGGGTTTCTCAGTACGTCAGCACTTGCTCCGGATAGGCCGGATTGGCGTAGCGGACGTAGGTGCGGACCGGACCGTAATAATAGTGCGGCTCGTCTCTCGTGCGCGGATCAAAGGCATAGGAGTAAGCCTGCTCGAGCGACCGATGTCGGACGCGCGCCACGATCGGACAACCGCACCGCGGACCGCAATAGGGATTGGGACCGCGGTCAATATACGGCACCGTTGCGGCGTGCCGTGTGACCGGAGGCACGGCGTAGTCGGCGGCAAATGAGGGTGCCGCGGACGCGACGGTCAGGCTCGAAGCGAGCGCGAGAAAGGCGAGAGATGATCGCATGGTGTGCTCCCCAAGGTGTTCCAATCTTAGACGGTCCTATCGAGACGAGCAATACGTTCTCCCGAAAGCAGTCGTGCAGTCCCCGAGCGTGCTGCACCGGGTGAATGGCTGGCTAGCGATGTAGCGCTGTCAAAAACGTGGGGGCGATCGTCTGAATCGCCTCTTCCAAGAACGCTTTGCCTCGGTTGGACGCGCGGCGATAAGCCGATACGACTGCGGCTTTCTGGTCCGGTTGACGCGTCAGCATCAGGCGCACGTCGCCTTGCACCAATTCCCTCAGATCGGGGTCTGCAAGGGCATCGAAACGGGTAGCAGTGTCCAGCCGGACCGGCATCAGCTCGGCTTCGTTCGGGGCTGTGAAGTAGGCCATCCGGAGCGCTTCGACGGTCGCCGGGCCGTTCGGATCGCGTTGCGCCTCGAGCAATGCCAGGGCAAGCCAAAGTTCTGCGTCGTAGGGGACCCTTGAAAGAGCGTTCGTGAGCTGCGATCGGGCGGTATCGTTTTCACCGCTAGCGCCGGTTGCAGATTGGCCATGCTGGATGGCCTGAAAGGCCAGGTTGAGTGCCTGACTGTTCCGGACGCCGGAATCAAAGAGGGCGAGGAGGCCGGCCCAACTCGGCATCGAAGGAGAGGGCGCCATCGCTTGTTGCGGGTCGCGGGGAAATTTGGGGCGTTCAGAGACAATCATCCCGGCGAGAGGCGATGCGAGTCCATAGGCGCCGATGAACAAAGCGAGGCCAGTCAGAGCGGCGCGGATGGTGTTCGACGAGTTCATTCAATTCTCTGGCGAGCAGCCTTGGCCATGCTGCTCGCGTCAAAGCGCAAGCAGGTTATCGTGCTGAATGGTCAACAGTGTCAAATTGCCGGTTGCATAGGCGCCGGTATCGATGTTGGCTCGGTTGGAGCGGATATCTGGCTGTTGGACCGGGGTATGACCATGAACTATATACTTGCCGAAATTGTCGTCACTCAGGAGAAACTCCTCGCGGATCCATAGCAGGTCGCTTTCTTCCTGCTTTGCCAGCGGCACACCCGGACGTACGCCGGCGTGGACGAAAAAAAAGTCGCCGCACACGAAGCGTGGTCGGAGTCCTTGAAAGAACTTCATTTGATGCGGCGGAATGGTCTGTGCCAGTTGTTGAATCAGTTCCGCCTGCTCGGCCGGATCAGGGTTGAGCGACGGTCTCAGTCCATAGGATGTCAGCGTTTGGAGCCCGCCAAATTGCCGCCACTCATTCAGGCGGGCGGGGTCCTGCAGGACCTCGAGCAGAAACGCCTCGTGATTGCCCCTCAAGAACACAGACTCGTGCTTCAGGCCGCGTTCGATCAGGAGCTCGATCGTCCGATTGGAGTCCGGACCGCGGTCGATATAGTCGCCAAGAAAAACGTGGATCGCCCGCCGCGAGCCGATCGTGGTGAGGTCACGGTCGATCACGGTAAACATCTGCTGAAGAAGATCGGCGCATCCGTGGACGTCGCTGATCGCATAGATGCGCAGTCCGTCCGGCAGCTTCGGCTTGCGTAGCTTGGATTTTGATCGCGACGATCTTAGCATTTACCGAACTTGATGGCCCTTGCAGCGCTCTGGTGTCAACGCCCGAACAACACCGATGTAAACGAACATAGTAAACGCAATCGCAAAATCGTGCCCAGCTTTTGTCTCTATTTGACTGACCAAAAGCCGCAGAATCTCAAACCGTTACGGGTAGCTTCCTAGCCAATCAGCGTACGGGGAGCAACCAAATGCGCAAGATTTCAAACCTGGCCGTGTTGGCTGTCGTAACCGCTGTTAACTGGTTTGGCCCGGCCGAGGCGGGGCTTTTGGGGATGCCGATGGGCCTCCAATCCGCAATCCAGCGCATCAAGCTCGATACGCCTACCTTGCCGCCGATGGCATACACGCAATTTTGCCTGCACTATCGGGACGAGTGCCGCACGAGGCCGGTCTTTCGGGGCGGCTCCGTCAAGCTTACCGAGCAGCGATGGGCCGATCTCAAGGAAGTCAATCAGACCGTCAATCGTGACATCGCACCGGAGCGAAATGAACTCGGGTTGGCCGGCGAAAAATGGCTGATCAATCCGGCGCGGGGCGATTGCAACGACTACGCGGTCAGCAAGCGGCATGAACTGCTGGCGCGAGGATGGCCGTCGCGCGCGCTGCTGTTGAGTGAGGTCGTTGTGAATTCGGGCGAGCATCACCTCATTCTCGTCGTCCGCACAACGAGCGGAGATCTGGTGCTCGACAACATGACGCAGGTCATCAAGCCGTGGTCGCGCGTTCCCTATCGATGGGTTCGGATGCAGATGCCGAATTCCAAGCTTTGGGCAACCATTGCGGCCAGCCGGGTCTAAGCTCGACCGGCCTAGACACTGCTGGTTCGTCCCGTGCATTGCGCGATGCCGAGCCCGACCATGACCGCGAGAATGATTTGCACGACGGGCGTTAGAAGACCGGGGCCAACAAAGCTTGCACACAGGGCGCAAAGCACGCCGGCTGCAGCCAGTGACGCGAAGAAGGAATCTCGCCCCCGACCGACAGCGCCTCGCAAATTGAAGAAGAAGAGCTGAAGTGCAAGCGCGGCAAGAACGAGCAACGCCGGCCGTCCCCATTCAATCACGATGGAGATGGCGGCTGATGGCGGCATGACGGGTCCGCTGGTGCCGAAATCGCTGTAAACGCGCGAAATCTCCGCGAAGCTGCCGACGCCGTTTCCGACCCATGGTGGGCCCGACAAGGCTCGTTGGGCAACTGCCAACGATTCATCTGAGGATTCGGCGAGCCCGAGCAGATCCGTCGAGGCGCCAGACCGGGCTAGTCCCGCTCCGGTCGCGGCGATCAGGGTGAGCGCGAGAATCCTCGCCAGCCAGGGGCGAAGGCCCAGTCGGCGCACTACTGCTACACATAGCATCAGCGCAAATCCCAGCCCCGCCAGGCTGAGAAGCTGCCTCTGCCCAAGAGCCACGATCGCTCCAACCGAAACCGCAATGCCACAAACACCGAGAAGCATCTGCAACAGACGCGTAGCCGAAACAGGAAAGATCGTTTCGGAGTGATTGAGATGGCGCTCCACGGCCATGGCGACTACGGCTCCGTTGGCCAAGGCGGCGAGCAAGGCAGTCAACGCGACCATGCCGCTTGTCGCTGCCAGCTGGTCGGCTCGTCCCAGAAAAAAGGAGAGCGCAACGAGTGTCGCAGCCGCCGTCAAGACCAGCAGAATCAGCTCGGCCCGGCGTCGATCTTTGGTAACTAGAACGGTGGCAACGATCACCGCGAAGATGGCCAGATACCAAACCAGGCTGTGCAATGTGGCGCCGGGATCGATGCTGATGTGCCCTGACAGCGCGGGCTCGTTCAATGCGATTGCCGCGCTCGACCAGATGGGGTTTGCAAGCGAGGAAACGGGAGAGGGGATGATCTGCCCGATCATCCAGATGATCGGAACAAGAATCGCCAGGGCGAGCCGTTTCAGGGTTTGCCTTGCCAACGCGATTTCGGGCGAGGGCGCAAACATAGCAGCGAATGCCAGCGTGAGAGCGATTAGGGGGAAAATCGCAGACTGCACGTAGCCGTCATCGGCTATGACGGCTGCCGGAGCCGTGGCCAACAGCGCGACCAGCAAATAAGAGGCGATGGGCAAGGGAGGCTTTTTGATGCGCGAGTGGTTGCCGGCCAGAGAAGGCCCGATCTGAGCACGAGTATCGCATGTGAACTGCGCGTCGCCAAACGCTATCGGGCGGCTGGAAGGTAGCCACTCCCATGCGATGTTAGCGAGCCAAGGGCACTGGTCCGCCGAGCGCTATCGCCGTTGATCGAGGGATGCTCTCTTGTAGAGGAGCGCTACGGAGGCTTTGCGCGCAGGCTGCGCAAATCGCGCGAGCAGCGTGCCCTGTGCGACAAGACCAAACGCGTAACCGAGCTGCGGTGCGAACCCAACCAAAAGGCTATAGCCGAAGGCGGCCGCGATGCTCGTCCCGAGGCTGAGCTCGATCGCGATGGCAGCAATCATTGCGAGCAGGCAGAACGGGAACAGAATCCAGACGCGAAAGGCCCACGCGAGGACTGCACCAACAAGAAACAAGAATATGGCCGCCGGGATCATAAATGTGTCTCCGGCGACCACCCTTTCACCCAAATTCCTAAGGAACCGTCAATCGTTCCCTGCGCTGCCGTGCAGGGTTAGCGAGCGGGACAGTTCGTGGTTAGCGCTTTCATTGCTGTGGCAAGACCCTTGATGGGGATGACGCCGCGGATCGGGGCGGGTTTAGCGTCGATCTCAACGGAAAGTTGGGGCGAATTCTGCCACTCATGGACCGCAAGGTCGGATGCAGGCTGTGGCAGCAACAGGGCTTCGCCGGCCTGGACGACGGTTGCTTCAAATTCGCTTCGGCTGCCGGTTGCGCTCAGCACCACCTTGGGACGGTCGCCGCGCGACCTGCGTTCCAGAGTCACCAGAATGACTTCGACGCCTTTTTGACCGCATTGAAGGTTCAGACCGGCAAGGCGCAGGTCTGACTGTGAGGAATCTGCCACATGCATGACCGAGACAGCGTCGGTTCCTCCGGACGGATTTTTGGTGCGGACGAGCTGCCATCCCCCCTCGAGCGCAGTGATGCGGCTGGCGCTCGTAAGCTGCTCGGAGGCTTGTCGGTCGCATAGCCGTTGCTGATCCGCGCTCGCGCCTGAGATGCACCCTTTCAGCGGAGGATTTGCCGGTTCGGACCGGGCAGATCCTGCGAGCAACAGCGCGAGCAACGGAACGAAACTTAAGCCCTTCATGAGTCGCAGTAGCGCCCAAATGGAATGCAAACAAGCCTTGACTGATCGGTTGATGGTTTGGCAGTAGTTGATTCAATCATAAGAAGTTTATTCATTGCAGCACACAATTTTATTGCAATGCAATATTTTTAATGGTTCTCTCGTCCGGCTTCGATTTACCGTCGGCGCATTGTGGAGGTGATTTTGATCCCTCAAAATCCAATTCCGGCCGTCTCCGCTGAACATGCGGCAGGAGATCAGCCGGAGTCAGACCTTCAGGTCGTCGCCAGACGGTCCGGGCTTCGCATCAAGATTCCTTACTTTGCGCTCCAGCACCTGCTGGCGTCTGTCGACGCTGCGGTGATCATGCTCGCCAGTGTATTCGGAGGAGGGCTGTACCAGATCATTGCGTACGGCGATCTCAATCACGTCGAGCCGGTTCTCGGCGCAGGACCGGTGGCGGCCTTGCTCTACGTTCTTCTCGGGCATTCGACCGGGTTTTATGACCTGCGCGAGGCGCTGGCGAAAAAGAGAGGGGATGTCGGACGAATCTTCGCGCAGTGGTCGTTGGTTGGCCTGTTGCTGGCGCTGCTTGCGTTTCTGATGAAAAGCGGAGCGTCGTTCTCCCGCGGATCCGTCATCTGTTTTGGCGGTCTCGCGCTTGTGCTGCTCGTGATGTGCCGTCGGCTGGCGAAGCGGCTTGTGTCCGTGATGGTTGCGGAGGGGCAGGTCCAGGGGCGGCGCGCGATCTTGTTGGGCACGCGCGAGGAACTGGCGTCGCTCGGGACAGAAGAGCTGTTGGAGCAGTACGGCCTCAGCGAGCTGGAACGCGTTATTTTCTCCAGCCAGAGCAATGGCGGATTCGCCATGACGGCCGATGAATCGTCCTCGCTTGAGCGAGCCCTTGCGGTTGCGCGCGACTGGGGTGTTGACGAGATCGTGCTCGCGTTCCCGTGGAGCGATACCCGAAAGATCGAGCTCGTGCGCGACGGCTTGAGGATTTCGCCGCTTCCGGTCCAATTGTTGCCGGACCGACGCATTCGCTCGTTGGCTGGGAATCCGGCGTATCGCCTGCAGAACTCGCTGTCGGTGGAGATTCAGCGCGGGCCGCTGACGCGCACGGAGCAGCTAACCAAACGTGCACTCGACATCATGGGAGCTTCCATCGGTCTGATCCTGCTTGCGCCGTTGATGCTGCTGAGCGCACTCGCGATCAAGTTCGATTCACGAGGGCCCGTGCTGTTCCGCCAGCGACGAAACGGCTTTAATGTGAAGCAGTTCCCGATCTTCAAGTTCCGTACCATGACCGTGATGGAGGACGGTGCCACCGTCGTGCAGGCTCAGCGCTTCGATTCGCGGGTCACCAGGGTCGGGCGGATCCTCCGTCGCACGAGTATCGATGAGGTTCCGCAGCTCGTGAACGTGCTGCGAGGAGAAATGTCCTTGGTGGGTCCGCGGCCGCACGCGCTGGCGCATGACAGCCACTTCGGCCAACTGTTATCGGACTATGCGTTTCGGCATCACGTCAAGCCCGGCATTACAGGGTGGGCTCAGGTCAAGGGATACCGGGGCGAGACCGCGCGGGTCGAGCAGATGAAAGGCCGGGTGGATTGCGATCTTTGGTACATCAACAATTGGAGCCTGGGGCTGGATCTCAAGATCCTTTTGCTCACCTGCCTCGAACTTGTGCGCCGCAATAACGCCTATTAGGCGGCGTCTGCTTAACATATCATCAGTGGCTGTAGCCGTCTCGCAACAACGGCAGGTTATCATCGTCTGGATGGGGCTGAGTTCGTTGACTCTGTTGGAGAAACGATCGAGTTTGCGGGGGCAGAATTGAAGGGGACTCGTGTGGCGCGGGGTATTTGGCTTGGGGGGGTATTGGCGGTAACTCTGCTATCGGCAGGGTGCTCGATCATGCCGATGTCGGGTCCTGAGGATCACGTCATCAAGAGCGAACACACGGTGAACGGTCCGGAATATGGGCTGGTCAAGCTCACGCCCCAGGTCGTCGATATCGTCAGAGAATACGGCCCTGGGGCCATCGCCGGCTCGTTCCCGGACAATCGGCCGCCGCCGTCCATTAAATTTGGTATTGGCGACGTAGTCGCGGTCTCGATCTTCGAGGCGGCGGCGGGCGGTCTGTTCATTCCGGCCGAGGCCGGCGTCCGACCGGGTAACTTCGTTTCGCTACCCAATCAGAACGTGGATTCGGCGGGTTTCATCACGGTTCCCTATGCCGGTGCGATCAAGGCGGACGGGCGCACGCCGAGCGAAATTCAGCAGGATATCGTTAAGGCGATCGGCAACCGCGCCATCGAACCACAGGTCGTGGTCTCGCTGATCACCCAGAATACCTCGCTCATCAGCGTCTTGGGCGAGGTCAATTCTCCCACGCGTTTGACCGCCAATGCGGCCGGCGAGCGCGTCCTGGACGTCATCTCCCGCGCGGGTGGTCCGAAGGGACAGGGCTGGGAAACCTGGGTGACGCTCGAGCGCAAAGGAAAGCGGGCGACCGTTCCGTTCGGCGCGCTGGTTTACCAGCCGAGCAACAACGTCTGGGTCCACCCCGGCGACACGATCTATGTTTACCGCGAACCGCAGGTCTTCCTGGCCTTCGGCGCATCGGGCGCGCAAGGCCAGTTCCCGTTCGACATGTGGACGATCAACATGGCGCAGGCGATGGCCAAGGCCGGCGGCCTGCTCGATGGCCAAGCTGAGCCGAGCGGCGTTTACGTGTACCGCCGCGAGCCGCGGGAGCTCGCGGAGCGGCTGGGCGTGGATTGCTCCAAGTACGTCGGGCCCACGGTGCCGATCGTCTACAACGCGGATTTCAGGGATCCGGCCGCCTACTTCCTCGCGACCAAGTTTGTCATGCGGGACAAGGACGTCTTGTTCGCGGCCAATGCGGCAACGGTTGATACGGCCAAATTCCTGCAGTTCGTGCGTGTCGTGATCGCGACCGCCAACGATACGATCGTGACCGCGAACAACGCACAGATCCTCAGGATTACTTCAAGACAATAGTGAACTCCTCGCCACGCACCATGTACGTGGCGAGTTGGCGCGCCTGGCCTTTCACGTGTTGCCGCGGGTGATCCAGAGGGCTCCGCGGACCTCGTCGAGAAACGTTTCGCGAGGTGGCCCAGTCGAACGTTGCCTCGGCTGGCGCGGGACCGTGCTCAATGCTTGCTCGGTATCCCGGCCGCCGCTTCCAATCGACGAACATCCAGGCGCGTAACGATCACATGCGTCCGTGAGGTTCCATCGAAGCTTGCGAAATAGAATCGTCCTTCAGGATCCCAGGCATCGTATCCCGTATGAGCGTTCAGGTGCTTAAGGGAGGGGTCCAGGTCGGCGAAATTACACAGGGTTCTGGTGGTCGCTTTGTGCAGCTCAAACGCGAACAGAGCGCCTTCCTTGCCATCTGATTGAAAACTTGTGCCGATGTAAGCCGTGTTTCCATCAGGCGCGACATTGAACAACCAAACATAGGCTCGTTGTTGAAGGTCGAGCTGCCCAAGATACGACCAGGTCGGACCGTCGTCGTCGAACCTGTAAACGTGCCCCTTGTCGTCCGAGAAGAAGCACCGCTTTTTGTCATCGAGGCATTGCCCCATCTCGAGAGCCTGGTTGATCTGAAGCGGCCAGTCCTTGCGCTCGCCGAAACCGGTTTCGGGATCGTAGTAGAAGATGTGTGCGAAAACTGAGGGGCTGTCCGTGTTACTTGCCGTGAAATAGAGGCGGCCGCGGCTATCGACCCACATCACCCGACCCGAATAGACGAAATGCTGGTCATAAGTAGGGGGCCTGCCCAAGCGGGTTGTTCGGCCGCTGGAGACGTCGTAGCGGAATATTTCGCCGGTGGGTACGCCTGCGGCATAGATCACGTTTCGCCGAGGATCAGAGGCAAGCGTTACAACGTTGCCGTGGTCGACGGCTGTGCCAGATGGTTCTGACGCGCTCAAATCGTCAAACCTGTTCTGCGCTGGATCATATGCGTACCAGTGAAAACCTCGCTCGTTGAGGTACCCGTCGTCGAGAGTTGAGCGGTTCATGGTGGCAACATAGATCTTGCCGTTGTGCCAGAGTGGACGCGTGTGGAATTTCTGGGCTGTCTCGCCGGGCAACCAGTTATGGGCTGCTTCCGATGCAGAACGGGCATCTCCCACAAGGCGGAGCACTCCAGATTGCCAGTTGAGCTGGTAGAGGGCCGAGTTCGTCTGATGGTCCATCCCGCCTACGTAAATATCGCCATTTGGTGATGAGCCGGTCGCATGCCAGCTCTGAGTAGGCCTCAGTCCGTTCGGCGTGTCCGGCAACGTCCAGAGCCAAACTCCGTCCAATGCGCCTCGCCGCCCCGTGCTCTCGTTTGTTCCCGGCACGGAGGACTTTTGGCCGTAACCAGGAGAAACGAAGCTGAATAAGATTATCGCGAGGAGCGACACAAAAGATAACCTACACATCGGAACTCCCGCTGTATCCCGTTGCCTCAAAGCGCATGGCTTTGTGCAGGCTCTTGCGATTGGCATCCAACGTCTCCCCGCGAGGTAGAGGAATCGATCACCTTTCCACGGCAATCTGATGTTAGCGGCTGGTTCCGAGCACGTAATTTCCAGCTGCGCAACGTCGATTGATCCCAATGCAGACAACAGACGGAAACGGCGGCCTCTCAACGCCAAGGTCGAAATTCCGGGGTTTCCACACCAGGAATCTGGACGGTTAAGCCTTCAGATCGCAAAGCGCGTTCCAGCTGCGAGCGGAAGTCTATCCGCACGGCGGAAAGACCTGCAACCAACTCGTCTCGATTTCTCCAGCCTGCCGACCGAAGTATCCTCACTGCGTCTCGAATGAGGCCCGTCCGCACAATGGAAACAAATTCTTTCCGGGCGCTCTCCTGCAAGTCAGACGGAAGTACGTCATAAATCGCAAGCACGTAGGGGCTGCGAAGTGCGATCCAGCCTTCGTACGGAGCGAGCTTGTAAGACATGCGCAATTCATCGAGATGGTCGCTTATCTGGCCGCCCTGATTCAGGGCGCTCCAATATTCGATGAACCATAAGAGGCCGTCAGTCGGGACGCAGTTCAACGCTCGCCTCACCGAGGCGCGGAGAGAACTCAGGCGCTCATTGGCGAGGCGCGTATCGAGTGAATCCACCGCCATTTCATAGAGGCGAAGGCGGATGATGGTCGCGGCCCGAATCTCGCGAGGGCTACAGATTGCGCGGGTTTCGGCGGTGGACAATGCCGCTTCGGAGACAGGATTGCGCTTGAACGCGGTGCCCGAGAGAATCGCGTTGGCGATGCTGTCGAGCTGCACTTCCTGCGTGGGGTTACGAAGAAAGAAGGCAGCCCAGCCGGCTGAAAAGAGCGCGATCAATACGAGGATTGACTTACCAACGGTACTGACCATTGGCTTACAAGCTAATCCACATACCCGTATCGTGAGTAGTATCGGTTGCGGTAGTAGCCTCCGCTATGCGTATCGTAACGGCTCATGGCGGCGAGGTTCACCTTGTTGAGAACCGCGCCCATCAGGCGCTCACGAACCATCGGCGTTTCTCGGATCACGCGCTCGACGATGTCGACCTTCGATTTTGCCCATTCAATGACCAAAATGTACGAGTCGGCCAACGTACCCGTTGCGCGTACGTCAATAACCGGCGCCAATGGGCTGAGGTCCAGGATGATGCGGTCATACTGCTCGCGCAGATCCTGAAAGAACTTCTGCATTTGCGCGGACGCCAGCAGGTCGCTGGAGTTCGAGAACCGTGAGGTCACCACGCAAGGCAGGAAGTGCAAATTGGTCTGCGGATCGACCCAAAGCGCATCCTTTAGGGCGACCTTCCCGAACACGACGTCGATGAGACCAACGTCTGCCGAACGACCGAGGCGGTGGGTCAGACTTGGATTACGAATGTCGCCATCGATGAGAAGGGTGCGCAGTCCGCCCTGCGCCGTGGTTTGTGCCAGCGCCTCGCTCACCGTCGATTTCCCTTCGTTGGGAAGAGCCGAGGTGATCGCGACGACCTTGTGAGGGGCGCCATAGTTACTTAGGTCGGTCGCCAATTTGATCGAACGAAGCGCTTCGGCGAACCGCGAAAATGGCGAATTGATCGCGAAGCGGCCAATGCTGTTGTCGATCGTCAGCTGCCGGTCGTCTGGGCGGGCCAAGTGAGCCGGTCCCGCCTCCATGGCGCGGCTCATCTGGCCGGCGGCAACGGTCGAACGAGAGTCCGGCCGCGAACTCGGCCTCCATCCGCTGGGGAACGGCAACCATGCTTTGAGGCGGCTTAGTGCGCTCTTTGGGGCCTCGTCTGCTCCGAAACTAACGATCGGAACAGAGGCGAGACAGTTGGTCTGCAGGAGCTTTTCGACCTGATGGACGGTCCTGAAGACGCGGTCGACCATCTCAAGGAAGATCGCGACCAAACCTGCAAGGATGCAGCCGCCAACAATGCCCGCCAAAAGAACCAGAACCGTCTTCGGCGCGGTCTTTGGTGACGACAGCTCCGCAGCCTGGGTGATAACCCTTGCCTCCGTGATCGGGAAGGATTGCTGCTGCACTGAGACCATATAGAGTTGCAAGAAATTATCGGATAGCGCGCGTGCACTCTGGGCGTTGCTTTCGAGATCCTTGAGTACGATTTGCGCTTGGCTGGTATCATTCGATAAGGCGATTGTATCGTTAAGGCTCTTCTGGCTCGCCTCCTCGCGAGCGTTAGCGATCGCCAGGTCGCTCTTGTAGGCCTCAGCAGTGCGACGAAGCTCGTCCAGAATAGAACGCCGGATCTCGCGCATCTGATTGCGCAGATTTACCACCGCGAGATGGGTCGGGCCGTACCGATTGGACCAGTCCGACGCCTTGGCTGCGTAATCAAGATAGGTCTGGCGTAGCTTTGTAATGACCGGATTGGCCATAGTATCGTTGACGGTTGCCAGATCAGTCAAAATGACCTGAGAGTCGCTCTCGTCCGCATTGAGGATTGAGGTGATGCGCTTCAGCTTGGCCTCGGCTTCCGCACGCTTTGCACGCGCCTCGGTCAGGCCGCTATTGATCTCTGCGAGTTGCTGCTCTGTCAGCAGGCGGCCGCCTGCGTCTATTATGTTGTTCTTTGCCTTATAGTCGACCACGGAGCGCTCGGCTGTTGAGGCTTGAGCGCGGAGCTCCTTTAATCGGTCCTGCAACCAGACCGCGGCACGGCGGGAGGCCTGATATTTCGATTCAAGAGTATCCGTAATGTAATTCTCAGCTATGGCATTTGCGATCCGCGCTGCCAATTCGCGGGACGTCGATTGGTAAGCTATTTCGATGACGTAGCTCAAACCGACACGTTTGATCGTGAGACCACCTTGCACGCGCCCGATGGCGCCTCGCATCAACTCAAGATCGGAAGGCTTCTGATCAGGAAAGAAATCGAAGAGCTGGGTCACGCTACTCAACAGGCCGTCGTCAGCGCGCATAAACTCCGGAGAATCCAAAAGATGGAGGTCCTTGATGACCGCCGAGGCGATCGTCTCGGACTTCAGGACTTCGACCTGACTGTCGACCATTGCGGAGTCGATGGGGTTGTCGCCCGTCCCCGGTGCCCCCTGAGTCTGAAGCCCCTGCATCTTCCGACTGTCGATCATCAAGACGGCGGTGCCGGTATAGCGCTTAGTGGCGGACAGCAGATAGCTGCCTGCCATGCCTAGGCAAACCAGCATCGTGAGGATCATCACCGGATACTGCCTGCTGATCAGGCCAATGGCGCCGGCAACAGTCTGCTCCAGAGACGGCTGTTCAGAGCCCTGGATCTGCGGTGAGGAAGAGGATGGAATTCTTGTCTGAAGCATCCGGCCCGTCTAACTGAACTGGTTGCGCGGCGGCTATTCAAATCACAGCGATCATCCGCACGCCGACAAACCGGATGTCCAAATCAACAACGCCTCAGCCTCAAACTAAAGCATCAGCACGAGCCGGAGACGGTGCAGACGATGGTCGTTGTTGTGGTCGATCCGCCTGCCGAGCTCGCGCTACCCACGCTTGAACTGAAATAGTTCGTCGGGTTGTTCGACACGCTGTTCGCGGCGAAGGTCTGGAATGAGGAAGATCCAAAGAAGGTACCGGTTGTCGCGCTGGTCTGACCGCCGACGCCTCCGGAAGATCCGGTGGCGGCGCCTGAAAGAGCTACGCTTCGGGTGGGATCATTACCCGTAAGGGCTGCATATTGCGCGTTGGCGTCAGGTGAGCCCGTCGCGCCAAGGTCGCCCTGAATCTCCAAGGAAAACGTCAGATCGGTCGTTTTGCATACATTGGCGGCTTTCCCGAGACCTGTGCCAATTGCCTTTTGAAGCGCCGAGGTGGAAGGTCCTTTGTTGGTCAGGTCCTTCAAGATGGTGAGGATTGCGGGGAGCGCCTGAGGGTAGGAAGCAACGAACGTTTGTACGTCAGCAGCAACTTGCTCGGGGCTGCGAGGTCCATTTGGCCCCTCTAACAAGGAGGCAGGGGTCGTCGCGAAAGCGGCCGCCTTCTGAGCGGTATCAGGATCGTTAACACAAGCGGCGAAGCTAGCGGTCGATAGGCAAACGGCGAGGGCCCAGGCTGCCGCTGAAAGCATCAGCTTCGACGATAATAGGCGTCCGGATGTCCTCATGGATTCAAACCTCTTCCAACGTCCAATACGATGTTTTTAATAGAAAATTAGGTCAATGTACAGCCGCCAACGTAGCGGCGGACGGGCTTAGGTTAACGTGTGTTAACGTCCTTTAGCGGAGAACGATTGGGCCATTCCCATGCCCAAAATGGGGCCGATTGCGAGGGCAAAGCCAGGGATCTGCAGCGGAAAATCGACCTGCGAATGGCCAACGGCCAAGACGCCAATCCAAAAGGCGCTGGTTGGCAGTATCGCATCACGGTTGCGACCTAGCATTCCTCGGCCCAGGATCGCCAACATGGCGACCCACCCCATGCCTACCACGAGCGTGAACGGAAGCCCCATTTCGGCGGCTAGCTCAAGACTGGTGTTGTGTGCCTGCTCCCAGACGCCGTACGACGGAATATCGCCGCTCCGGTAGGATGGAAACACCCACCGGAACGTACCCAAACCTGAGCCAAGCCAGGGATAGGTCTTAATAATCTCAATGGTCGAGGCGTAGGTTTCCCAGCGAGCCACATCGAAGAAGCCTTGGATGCCAAATCGCTGATTAACGCGCGGAGCGAAAATCGAAACTGCAACTAACACGAATGAAACAGCGCCAACCGGAACGATCCAGAGAAGCCGCCGCCTTTGCAGCTTTCTCCGGAAGTGAGTTCCGACGGCTCCAGCTAAGCACAACAACGCAAGCACAGAGCCGGCGCGCGATCCCGTGAGCATGGTGGTGGTGAGCATCACAAAACAGGCCAGCAAATAGAAAATCTTCCGCGGCGACGCGGCGTGCAGGCGAGATCTGACCAGCTCCCACCACAGAATGGGCGCCTCGTTGGAGCGATCTCCGCTGAAGCGTGTCGCGAAAAGCACCCACCCTAATGTCACCGCTCCAAAATAGGATGCTGCAACGTTCGGATTTGTGAATGTCCCTGTCAGCGAACTTAGATAGTTGTACTTCTGGTGCCACAGAAAATAGTTCGGCCAGAGCACGAGCGCGACAAGCCCATAGATCGCGTAAGCCAAGCCCGAACCTAGGAAACAGATCAAAAGCATCTGTGCAGCGAACCGGTATCGGCCGACAAGATAGCCACACAGGATAGATAAGAAGAACGCGATCTGCGGTCCGGCAGAGAAAAAGGCTTGGTTGCGGGCTACGGAAACGGAGCCGTCCGGCTGTTCTGCCAGGATGGCTGAGGTCCGATCCCAAATTGCAGCGGTCAAGTGTCGGGACGCCAGAGCTGTCCAGCCCAATTGCTCACTTATGACCACAATCCAAGCCAGTGAGATCGCCGTGAAGCCACATAGAAAAGCGAAGTCCCGAGGCCCGAGCGGTCGTAGCGCGGCGAGGAAGAGAACCGCCGAAAGCAGAGACACCCAAACGGCCACGATACGCATATCCATGGAGCCGAAGGGAAGTGGCGCCAAGGCAATCAATACGCACAAGCCGGATATGGCCAAGAGCACAGAATAGGCCGGCCGTCCTGTGCCAGGAGCGCTTACTGCTTCGCTTGTAAGGCGAACATCGACTCTAGTATTGACCAGGGTGCCTCGACCGGGATCAAGACGCTCCATCAATCGAAGTCCTTCAGCCTCGATTCCCGCTTCCACTCGGCCAGAGAGCTCTCCAGATCATAAGAGAACCTAAACCCGCTGGCGACAAGACGCTTGGGCAGGATGTTCGTAGAAAACCACAATTTTCGTACTCGATCCCGATTGATGCCGGTCTTCATACCGACGGTCTGCAGGGCCTCAAATGGAAGCGCCGCCATATTCATTAGCCAGATCGGAATGACAAACTGCGGCTGGTGATAGCCTGCCACGCGCGAAAACGCCGAGCAGATCTCGCTGATCGTATATCTGTGCTCGAAGCTGAAATTGTAGATGGAGGTGCCTTCATTGCGGGCTGACATGAAGATCATCGATGTTACGAGATCCCTCACGTAGCCGCACGATTTGATCGTGTCCGTTCGGCCAGGATAGATAAAGGCTCGTCGTTCCATCATTCTCGACAGGCGTGTAAAGTTTCCTCGCTCGTAAGGACCGTAAATCACGGCGGGACGAACGATGGTAAGCTTTCGGTCCGCAGCCTCCGATTGCCAGAGCAAGTGTATCTTTTCGGCCGCGAGCTTGGAGCGTCCGTAAGCGCTCACAGGGGCTGGCTTGGCCTCCTCGTCGAGCGCGGCTTCGCTTGGTCCATAGATCGAAATCGAGCTTGTAAAGACCAGGTTCTTGCTTTCCGTCGCATTTGCAAATCTGCAAACATTCACAGCCCCCAAGACGTTCGTGTAGTAATAATCGCCGTCTGGATGTCCAGGCGTTACGTGAACCGCAGCCAGATTGAAGATGTCGGCTGGACTTCCGTTGGCGATATTCGGATCAATCGATTCGCGGACATCGTGACATAGATATTCGACTCCAGCGATAGTCGCTCTCGGCGGCCCAATGTCCACCGAGACGACCCGCTCATACTTTCGAGAAGCCACGAGATCAGCTGCGAGGTGAGTTCCGACGAAGCCCGCGCCGCCGAAAATAATGACTTGGGTAGGACTGGACATCGATCAGGGCTCTACTCGGCTCAGGTTGGTTGCCTCATTACGATAAGCCTCTTTCAGGATATCGTAATTGATTGCACGGGTTAAATCGACCGGCTGCTGGATTGCGTGGCGCTGCAAGAGTTCTGATTGCAGAGCGCGAATTCGTATTGAATCCATTTCGCCAAATCTTGCCCCGAAAGGGCGCAAGAGGCTGCGTTGTGAATCCATGAGGCGAGAGACCAATGGGGTCGGCAATGCGCCTGCAGAACTCGCAATAATGGGAATTGTCCGGCTGAGGTCCGCGTAGGCTGCGCTCCAACCGCCGGCGATCGCAGTCAAAAATTTCTCAAGTGTGTTTGTCCGGGCGAGGGTTCGCTCCTGAGCGAAGAAGACCGGCCCTGGGATGTGAACTCCGAAGGCATCCGGACGAAGTATCTTATATTCAATGTTCGGGCGCTCCAACTCCATGCCATCGACATCACGGCGACCAAGAAGCACATCTATCTTTCGATCCACGAGATCCTGCAGCGGCGTATTGCTTTCCACCAAGAGAAGCTTGCTTTGGGCCAAAGAATTCCTGCTGACAAACTCGTTGAGAATCGCCGTGAATTCGGTAGTGGGCTTGTATCCAATCCGCTTGCCTTCCAGGTCAAGCGGCGTCAGCAGCTTGGTCTGCGGCAGCGCATAGAACTCTGCGGGGTTCACGGCATAAAATCCGGCGAAGGCCACGATCGGGAGGCCTCCCGAGCGTGCTTTCAAGAATCCCGCAGTCGAGGCGATACCTATCGTGTTTTCGTCGGCCATCACCGCGGCTATCGCATCATCGTCGTCTAAGCCCGCCGCCAAGCGAACGCGCAGACCTGCTTGCGCAAATAGGCCGTCGGAGGCCGCAATGATCATCCCGGCGGCTGAAACCGATAACGGCGTGCTCAGCTTGACCGTGTACTCGCCAAAACTGGTTTTGGGCTTTGGCCCCTGGCTTCGGATTGGTTTCGGGCCGAAGAGGACATAGGCTATTGTGCAAGCAACGAATAGTCCGGCGAGGAGGCGCAAGCCATGGTGAGATTTGCGGGCTTTTCGCTGGGCTCTTGTCATGGCGGGGCGCTAATAAACTATTCTGGGTACCAATAATTTATGCGGGCGAACGCATGCGAGGCGGTTAGGCAGGAAGTTGCGCGAACGAAAGGAGGCCGGAGCGCCTACGGTAGCTCATGAAACTCATAACGAAAATAGGTCGAGCCTGACGCGATCCCTAGTGTCCTCTGTAGCCTCTGATAACCCGCCAAGGGCACGATGATGCAGTCGGAGCTTTTAATATAGCAAACTTGGACTCGGATAGATTGGCCGCAGATGTTTTCGACCAGCACGATCTGGTCGATGATTTTCGGGTTGACGGTCTGTGGACGAGCTGAAGGGTGTACAGAGATGCAGAGCCTGCCGTCGGGGGTCTTGTGCGCTGCATTTGGCAGGAACGGATTGGCGGGCCGAGCGGATCCGCCGGACAGGGGGGCTAAGGGCTTTCCATACCCGGAGACTTGAGCATGAACGGGTGGAATCCAAATGGGCACAATGACCATCAGGCTGCAAACAAGGCGGCCGATTCGAACGCTCTTCAGCGCGAGGGAGACGTGTGTCATTGCAATCCCCAAATGCTGCTAAGACCGATCAAGGAGCTCCTCGGTCTGCAATATCTCGATCAATCCAAAGCCCGCGACATGATGAAAGGAAACTTTCTGGCCGTCGAATAGCACTGCCGGAGTTGGTGGGCTGACCATTACGATATCGATGCCTGCGGCCTCCAGCTCACCAAGCGCGTCTTCAGCATTGGGGCATGTATAGCATAAGTGGTAAATCATCGACCCGGTTTTGCTGATGAGCTTGTCGATCGGGGAGGGACCGTCACCGGGCCAGATCACTTCGACATCCGGCATCGTTGGGTGGTGGCGCATCGCGAGATTGACCCGCTGGAGCGGGTCAAAGACCTGATTGCCAGCCGTATACCCAAGCAGCGCCAGAAAGCGAAATGCCTCTTCAGGAGAGGCGACCGCAAGGCCCAGATGATGAAAGGCAAAGTTGCCGAAATCGAGTGCGGGGGGGCTTACGGAATTTGACACTTCTCAATATCTCACGTCGTCTTCTTGCCGATCAATTCGACGAATTCCCCGACGTTCTTCAGGCTGCCGATTTCGGATGCTGAGAACTTTATTCCAAAAGCCTTAGAGACCGCGAGAACGAGACGGATGTGAGAGAGGCTATCCCAGCCGTCTACGTCATCGGCCGTCGTTTCAGGCTCGAGCCCAAGATCATCCTCATCGAAGACCTCACGAAATACCGTTGTAAGCTTAGAGTAGATTTGAGCCTGGTCCATCATCCTACCTCGTTTTCGCTCTCCGAATAGCTTCCCTGCTACTCACTGATGAGTTTCGGCCTTGGATTGATCGGAGCCGCGCAGAGAAACACGAGCCTGTTCGGGGCTTGTCCGGCACACGAGTGGATTCAATACATTTGCCAGTCGATCCGACCAAACGTCGGCCAAATGCCGCTTGGCATGAACTTCGTCGGAATAATCTTGCTCTTTACTCAGATCGCTCATCGACATGGAGACGAAATTCCGTTGCCCGTCGAATTGGCGGGAGATATCCGTGAACGCTTGCTCATAACTGCGCTGAAACGGGCTTGCGTCCCGATGCCAGGCCGGAATGGGAAGGTCAATCAGCACGATCCGTTCTCCCGAACGAAGCAACGTTTCAATGGTGTCCTTGAGCACTTCGACCTGACCGGGGGAAATTTCGTTCCTCTTTCCCATGGCTTCATTCCAATAGTCGAGAGCTTTCTTCTTGTTCGGCTCTGACATCCCGGCGGCCTCGCGTTCAGCCTCGTTACGCTGAGCGGACTTGTGACCGGTCAGCAGCAGATTGACGCCTGTTCTGGCTTCGCGGGCGATCTTCTCGATCACCAGAATGGGACGAATGGCCAAAACGCCAGCATCCAACCAGCTTGCAGGAAGGAGCGCGGCAGGGCCTTCCGGTGTGCGCCGATAAAATCCGTAGCGATACTTCTCAAGATCGATATCGGTCTCACCGCGATTGCGATCAGGGTCGGAATACTTCAGGTCTGAGTCGACGAACATTCCGAACCAAACGCCGATTACAAAGGTGTTCAAGGGCCGATCGGCTGGTCTTTGGACCTCGTGGACCAGGTCTATGATCTGTTTCGTTTCGGAGATGTTGGCGCCGCCAACGGCGAGATTGCTGACCTTCGCGCAGGCCAATTCTGACTGGATGGTCTTTTGTATGAAGCCAACTCCGGTGTTTGATGCGCCCACCAGAATAGCCTTTTCACCCGGGCTGTTGAGAACGCTCCGTCCCAGGAACACGTACTTGGGAACGGTCATATAGAGCGTCTGCTCGGCATTCTGAAAATCGCGCTGCCCGTCGCTTTCGGCGTCGGGAAACATGAGGAAAGAAAGCGCGCCGAGCATGGCGTAAAGAAAGGCGAATGACACAAAGGTCAGCGCGGCCTGTCGGAGAATGTGTTTCAAGTCAGAAGGCCTTGTAGACGAAATCGGGTGATTTGTGCAGCAGTGTCGTGATCACGACGATTGCCATCATCTTGCTCGCAAGCGAAAGATTCCTGCCGATCAGGCTGTCACGAGCTGACAATAGGAAAGTCGGCGCAGCCAGGTGCGGGACTACACGGTCGGTAATGAACCAGAACAGCGCGAATGCGCCGCCGATCGCAAGGAACGCGCCCAGAATCCCGGTCAATCCAAGCCTTCCGATCAAGCGGTCGAAATCCGACAGCTCAGGTACCCATAGGCAGGTTAATGCCAGCACGAAATAGGCGATGGTGGTGCCGCGCGAGAGATAGATATAGGCGGTCCTGTCGGTTAGTGCCCGGTAGCGCTTCTTGCCGAGGCGCCCGGTCCACGCAACCTGCCAGAGCTTGTTCACACATGCGCCTGCGCCCATCAGGAGTCCGTAGATCACGAATACTGCGGTCGTCCCGTGCCAAACGCCCATGACGAGGAACGTCACAAAGAACGCGAGCACGCCCAGATAGGCTGTCAATGCAGGCGCTGGGAACCACGACATCAGGAGCATGACAAGCGGATTGAAGAGATAGAACTTGAACCACTGCGACAACGTCATGTGCCAGCGCTGCCAGAACTCCAGGAAGGTGCGGGCAGAGAACGGTCGGTCGAAGTTTTCGGGCAGCTCCTGCTCCAGCAGAACCCCGCTGCCGATGACAATGTCCATGTAGCCGGAGAAATTATAATAGAGATAGACGGCGTAGAGCGAGGCGGCTGCGGCATAGAGGCCGTACAGCTTCAGCACGGGCAAATCGGCGGCCTGGAGGAGCTGGGGCTTCAGAAACGAAAAGCCGTATTCGGCCGTAGCCGCGACGATGACAAACTTCACATAGCCCGTGATGATTCGCGCGAAGGCGTCGTAGACCTTGGCTGAATCGAGGTCGAATGCCGCTACGCCATCAGTGGCCCAAAAGTCCTGATAGCGCTGGATCGGGCCTGAGACGAAGCAGAGAAAGTTGCAGGTGTATCGGAAGAAGGCGAGAGGGCCGATTCTTTCGCTGAGGTCGCCCGAGCGTACATCCACCATCATGTGCAATATCCGGAACAGGATGTAGGACAGGCCGATCGTCAGGTAGGGAAACGGAAGTTGACCCAGGTCTTCGAAAAAAGAGAAACGCTTCAGAAAGACGTAGCAGCCCAGAACGCTCAAGACGCCCAGCGCCAAGGCGACCGCTGACTTCCAGACTTCGAGAACCCTCACGCAGACATAGCCCAGGAGAAGAAACCCGAGCAGGGGGAGCGCTTGGACGATGTCAGTCAGATAGCTGCCGATGAAGAAGGCATTGGCCAGTCCGAATACCGCTCGCCGGTAGGGAACGGACGCACTGATGTTGTAGGCAACGACTACGGCTGCGAGAAACGCAAAGAACAGAGGGGATGTGAGACTCATTGCTTAGGGCCCGAACTGCGCTGCCTTTCCGGTACGCACCGGATCAGGCAAGCTCCAGATGTGGGTAGTCGCGCTCGACCGTCATCGGCAGTTCGCCAAGTTCAACATCGACCCCCAATTGCCATCGGGTGCTTCCGTCGGTCTCCTCGGTGGTCAAAGTGAAGCCGAGCTTCTTATAATGCTCGCGCACCATCTCGTTTCGTTCGGTCGGAATGAAGGCACCCTCCAGATTCGATATTCCTGCGGCGCGCGCAAGGAGCAGAATCTCCGCAAGCACCGCCTTTTCCACATCCCGTCCAAGAACCCGACAGCTCATAAGCCATGTGTCGATGGTCCACCAGTGCGGTCGGGAGGGTCGACAAACGACCACGCATATAATTCCGTTGTCGCCAAACTTGTCCAAGAGCCGCGCGTGCAACGTCATCACGCTGGGGTCGAGCTCGGCCTGCTCGACCTGGGTCTCGGTGTAGCGGTTCGTGGTTAGATTAAATTGGTTGCTCTTGTTGATCAATTGGGTGACGCGCGACCTCGTCGTGCGGTCGAAGCTTCCGAAGATGATCCGCATCTCGAGCGACCGGAGATAAGACTGCAGATCGGAAGTTTGGCCTTGCAGAGTGAGGCGCCGCGCGTTGGCTTGATACATGCCGGCGCGAGAGCGATCTTCTTCCGAGAAGCTGATTGCCTCGAAATAGCCGGCTGCAGCAAGCGTGCGCGCGTAGCCCGCGGGATCGCTGTCGAGTTCGGGGACGGCGACCTCGGGTATCTCCCGCCGGACCAGACCTCGCTCAGCGGGATTGTCATCGAGAAAGACCATCGATTCGAGGCCGAGGGCAAGCTCCTTTGCGATCGCGCGGATGTTTGTTGCCTTGTCATCCCAATTCGCCTGAAAGACCGCGATATGATCCTCCTTTAACAACATGTCCGGGTGTTCCCTGAAGGGCCGCCGCGCCACCTCGTCATTGTTTTTCGAGCTCACTGCCAGCACGATGCCGCGAGCCCGAAGGGCGAGCGCCAATTGCTGAACCGACAGGAACGCTTCACCCGTAGCGTCGCCTTGGGCGATCTGGATTCCCTCGAGGCCGTCGTCGCCAATCACGCCGCCCCAGACCGTGTTATCAAGATCGAGAATGAGGCAGCGGCGACTCTTTCCTCGCATGGCGCCGATGATCCGGCAGACGTGCTCGGCATATAGCGGCACGAACGTGTCCGAAAAAGGAAGCTTCGCAAGGTTCCATTGAGCCGGCGAGTGCCAGTCGGCGAGGCCGACTGTTTCGGCGATGCCGGCAACGTCGAGAAGAAGGTCGCTCGATTGAAGGACGCTCTGGGAGATCCGCCCGTTGAACCGGTCGACGATGTTCCTTGCGGTTCCCGTCAGCGCGCGATCGAAGGAGCCGAACAGTCCCTCCGGAGGAGCCGCTATGGTCTGCAGGATGCACACTGCGCCGCTGTTCTGGGAGATGGAGGAACGGATCGAGTCTAGTAGATCGATGGCCGCGCTGACGGACTGAACGGCAGCCTGTTCGTTGCCAGGGGTGGGCTGAAGTGCGAGGCCGCGATGGTCGAGGGCAACAAGGACGGCGTCCGGTCGTGCCTTGTTGAGTGCGGAGCCCGGCTGCAACGCGTCTTGCAGGAACTGATCATAGGCGCCCGTGATACATTCGAGCGAGAAGCCATGGCGTGCTGCCGTTGCAGTCAGAACAGGGACAATGAGGTCGAGAGTGCCGTTTCCGATCAGGCCCAGCCGGAACGGAGCCAACGGTTGCAGGGAATGTCCCTGCTTGCGGGCTGAAACGATGGTCCGTCCTAACCGCGCGAGCTGCTGCTCGTTGAGGGCGTGGGTCGCTAGAAACCGGATCTGTTTTCCAAGATCGACGTTTGTCGTCGCGAGCCCCTTGCAGCGGGAAGAGAAATCTTCAGGTGGTCTTGGAAGCCAAGACAGTTCTCGGTACTGTTCTACGGACACGCTCGATTCCAGCTTGTTTTTGTCAGCGAATTCAACGAATTTGCCGTACCCGATGTCGAAAATCCAGCCGATAATCTATGCACGATGTTCGAAAATAATTCGACAGTTTCATGGCTTGGCGTTGTCATCGGCGGGTGGCAAGATGGGCTTATACGGGATATGTGCTCAAAGCACTCGTTTTTGGACAACGGGTTCGGAATTAACGTTACGGTCGTGAGGATCAGTTGTCGCCTGAGTTAACCCTATCCGTCGTCATTCCGAACTACAATTATGCGAAATTTGTGGGAGCGGCGATCAAGAGCGCGCTCGAAATCCGCTGGCCGCGAGTCGAGGTCGTGGTTGTCGATGATGGATCGACCGACAATTCACTCGAGGTGATCGAGAGGTTTGCCGACAAGATCACCATTGTCAGGCAACCGAACGCTGGTCAGATGCAATCTGCCGTGAACGGTTTCCACCGCTCCACCGGCGAACTGGTCATCTTCCTGGACTCGGACGATGCCCTGCATCCCGACGTGATGAATGAAATAGCTGCGGTTTGGACGGATAAGGCCAGCAAATTCCAGTTTCAGATGAGGACCATCAACGCGGAAGGCATGCCGACGGGCAGCATCCTGCCACAGTATTTCATCACGCCTACTCCGCAGCAAATTCGTGAGTGGGTTACCTCGGCGGGTGTCTACCCCACGCCGCCTGGTTCCGGAAACGCCTACCCGCGATGGGTTGTGGAGAAGATCTTCGGTTTCAAGTCCGATTTCATTGACAGAGCGCCCGATAGCTATCTGGTAACAGCGGCGCCCGTTTATGGCGATATCGTGACGATTCCCAAGCCGCTGGTCGACTACCGCGTGCATGGCGACAATCACGGGGCATTTCTTCAACTCGAAGATGGCCGTTTCGCGCGGGAGGTGGATGTCACGATACGACGGTTCAATTTCTTCCGCGAAGTCGCTCGCAGCGCAGGCTTGTCGGTCGCGCCTGAAGCGTTGAGCAGAAACATGCTGTTCCTGTGCCTGCGCACGGCATCATACGCGTTGCGACCGGACATTCACCCCATCCCGAACGACCGCGGAGCAGCCATCTTCCTGGATTCTGTTCGGTCTCTTTCCTTCCCGCAGGGATTCTCCCTTTCTCAGCGAAGCTCATTGTTCCTGTGGACGGCATGCATGCTGCTTGGTCCGAGCCGGCTGGCGCGGGCGCTGGCCAGCTGGCGCTACGCGCCGATCAGCCGCCCCAGGTGGATGAAGGCGATCCTGAATACGCTGAGGGTCGTGCGCTAGCTCTCCTGCTGCAACGTTCGGGCGCGGTTGCTCCAGCCGAAGACCATATCGCGTCCCCAAATTCGCGCGGGCGTTTCGATCAGACGAAAAGTGATGCCGCTGATCACGACGATGCCGATCAGTGATGCAGCCAAAATGAAATCACCGATCCATCGATCTGTCTGAAATACCGGAACGTGCATCGTCGAATCGAAAAAAGACGGGATGCCAAAAATGCGCTTTAGAACGATGGCTTCGACGTACAGGAACACATAGTGCACCATGTAAACGGAGTAAGAGATCTTGCCGAGGTACTGCACGGCAGGCGTCGTCAGCACTCTTGCCAAGATGCCGGTGTCGGATTGGAAAAGTAGGACCCAGCCAACAAATACGGGCACAATCGCAACAATCTTGGCGTCCGATATCGTTCCGGCGATCAAGAAAAACGCGAACAAAAGAACTATCTGCCCAGAGCTGATCGAGCTTTGAGACAGCTTCGGAAATCGGGGGTCTTGCGTGGTCTGAAATATACACACGCCGATAAAGAAGCCGGCCAGGCATCGGACGATGCCAAGGTCATACGTCGAATTCAGATCGCCGTGCGCGAACGCAACGAAGCAAAAGCTGCCGAGCCCTGCGAGAGATAGCAGGAGGACGAGGATTCTGCTTCGCAAGAGTCCCCCTGCCGCAGCAAGGGCAAAAACCAGATAGGCAGCGAATTCGCAACTGATGCTCCAACTCGGGACGTTCCAGGTCAGATAATTAAAATTACCGAGCCCCTGAACGAGCCCCAAGTTCGCGAAGAACGACCCCCAAGAATTTGGTCCGGTGAATGCTGCACGATCGCTGGCGGTGATCATTCCTGAACTCTGCGAATAGAACTTCAGGAATTCCAATCCAAGTAGGACCAAGAGCGTGGCCAAATGCATCGGATAGACGCGAAAGAAGCGTAACCCGATGAAGCGCATCGCATCGGGCATCGATTTGATACGGTGCGAATAACTGGAACTGATTACGAAGCCTGACAAGACAAAGAAAAGGTCGACTGCCAAATACCCATTGCGGAAGAACAAATTGTGCGTGAAGTGATTCGAAACCTGGAGGTGGTAGAATACGACGAGCACAGCCGCGATTCCCCGCAGACCGTCGAGGGCGACATAGCGTCGTGTTTGGCTAACCGGCATCACCTGAATATCGCGCCCAACAATGTTGTTTGCATCTAAGGTCTGGACCAGACGAGACTGGGATAGCAATGCGGCGATGTCGGGTCTGGAAGACTTATTTCCCGGGCGATGAGTTTCGTGGCAACGAGGGTACCAGCGTCAACAGCCAGATCATCAGGGCGGAGCTGGGCTTCAGGACATAAGGGAAGATTACCCAGCTGAACAGATAAAAGTTGGAGATATCAGTCCTCAATGCGCTCGAGTACAATCTAGTGGCTACGATAGCAAAGACCAAGATCAAGCCTGTTAACCCGTACTCGTAGGTCAGCTTCGCCCAGGTCGGATCGCTCACCTCGTAGGTAAACCGGCCGATGGCGACATCTCTAAAGAAACTTCCTGGGCCGTTGCCGAGCCAGGTTGTCCATGCGCCCTGATCAAAGCTTCTACTTATCATTTCCCAGGGGGCAACGAATCTCGCGTAACCGCTGGTATTGGGAGTGGTGAACTCCGAGAGACGACCAAACCAACGATCGAGGCCGGGGAGTTCGAAGCTGTAGAGCGTGTAGAGCAGCAGGAACGCGCCCAACACCGACACCACGAAGACTGGAATTCGGCCGATTGATCTTGGCAGCAGCAGGCCGGCGGCCAAAACGATCAGACCAGATCCAGAAAGTGATGTCAGCAAACCCATCGAGAGAACGATCATAACGCCCATTCTTCTCAGCTGACGGTACTCGATCAGAAGGGCCAGAGCGGTTACCGCCGAGAGTTCGCCTGACTCGCGCAGGAAGAAGCCGTTCGCTTTTATGATTCCGCCTTCCTGGCGGAGGAACGTATAGGTGCCCGCCCCGCGGATGTCTTTGGGAAGAATGAAGTAGATGTTCGTCAGGACGTCCAGTTTGGTGATGTTGACGACGACAATTTGAACAATTGCTATCGCTGCGATGACTGTCGCCGCTGTCACATAGGCCTTGAGAATATAGTCATGAACGGACCCGATGTCGGGTCGGCGTCGGAAACGAAAAATGAATGGCGCGTAGCCCACCACCAAAAGCAAAAGCGAACTCAGAGAGCTTTGTGAGCTCGAAAACGGTATTCTGAGAAGTGACAGCGCAATCGTGCAGATCAACAGGTAGAGTGTTGGCACACTGGCAGCTGCGTGTCCCGAGACCAACAGAAAAACTGTGAAGAACGCATAGCAGATCAAATCCGAAGCGACGGGGAAATCGCCGATGTTGTAGGCGATTTGGTTGAAGAACAGAACGGAAGCAATTGCCCACCAGACAGCGAATTTTCCGACCGAGTCGAGTTGCTGATCCGGTTGGGATTGAGCAACTGGAATCGTCTCCGTTTCAATCGGGTGGGCGGCTGCCGAGCTCATTCGGGCTCCAATCTGCACAGACGAATATACGAAGGTTCGGTCGCCTGTTCGAGATTCGTCTATTCTTGGTTAGATGTCATTCTTGCCGAACAGTTTGGGCGGTCGCATTAACCCTGCCCGCCCATCTCCCGCAGAAGCGGCATGTATTGCGAGTGGAGACGCTTCAGCGTCCGACGTGTGCTGGGAACCAATTGCTTCAAGATCGAACCGATGCTCAGGGCCTCGCCAGAGAACCGCTGGTTCCATCCGTGAACCAGTGCGCGCACGACTGACTCCGGATAGACTCCCTTGAATTGCTTCGCAACGGGCTTTGAGCTCAGCAAGTCGTGCAGATAGGAGCCTTCCGGCGGAAGCAGCTCCTTGTAGTAGCCCATTTTGTCCCAGATGTTGTTGTAGAGATGGATCGAGAATGCGTCCCGGCAAAGCTCGTGGCATTCATCTCGATACTCTGGCAGGAGGAATTTGTAGAACTCATCGTAGTGAAGCGGCATGAACAGGCTTGCCGGCTTGAACGATGAGCTTTGTTTTTTGAACGTCCTGGAATTGAAGGCCTGCAGGGTGCCGAACGGGACGTCCTGGTCGAGCACGCTTTCGCTGGCAGCGACTATTCGCCCCAATTCCTTTGACGAGGGATTGAGGTTGAGGATTGCGTTGCAGATGTTCGTTCCGTTCTCCGCGATGAGGAAGTTTTCGCTGCTTTCGACCTCGAACGATTTCAGCATCACGACGTCCGAGTCGATCCAGCAGAGATGCTTTTTCAGGAACATCTTGTATCGGAAATAGTCGGAGAATTGTGCGATGTTGCGCCGGCCATCGGTAATGAAACGATCGATGTACGACTCATCCACGATCTCGTTGGCATCGCCTTGGGTTATGCCGGGGGGCAGGCCGTCGAACGGCTTGTACGAATAGAGCACGACGCTGTGGCCAAACTCGGCAAATGAAAGGAGCGAGGCCTTTTCGTACGGCGAGAGCGGGCCGAGCCAAAAGGATCCAAAGGTGCTCATATCCTGGTTTCCTGTGGAGGGGGCCGGTTAACGATGAACGTGCCATGCGCGTGACGGCATCGGCTGTTCGTCAGGCTCAGATTTAGGTGCCGCCGTCAAGACGGCACATTCAAAGGAGAGCCCGGTGTATGCGCACTGCGGAGCTTTCCAGGCCAAATCTGTCGGAAAACATCGCGAAAAGTCTGGTCTGGCCCTGATTCAAGAGCTCCAGATTGTCGATATTCTCGACGATTTTGGTGCCTAGCCCTGTCACGCCTTCTGCTAGAAACATGGCAGACTGCTCCTCTTCGGTTGTGCCGGCAATGGCGTTTTTCAGGCCGAAGATTGGCAATCTTGCAAATGCATAGTCTAGCATCTTCAACTTGAAGCCCCCGCCGAAGAGCTCCGGCACGAGCCCGGCTCGGCACTTGCTGGCGATCTCCGAGATGTCCGGCAGGCGACCATGAAAGACCAGGTGCGATTTCAATGACGCATACCGGTCGCGAAGCGGCTCGGGGACGCCACCGACTACATTCAGCGATATTCCGTGGAGCTTGAATTGCGACAGAAGGCTGTCGATCAGGATATCGAGGTTTCTTTGCTTGGCGACCCAATCGAAGGATCCAAGAAGGAGCAGGGCTCGCGGCGTATCCGATGTCAGGGAGCGCGGGGGAGTAGCCTGGCCGAGGAAGACCGGCGGGAGCACGTATGTCCTTTTGACCGAGCGGCCGAAGTAGGATGCGTCTTCGTCGGTGATGCAAATCACCGCGTCGGCGAATTGCAGAATCTTGTCCTCCTGGCTTCTATATTTGCTCGCGTCGTATCCCATGAGCAGGCGACGTGCCGGACTGTCAAAATTCCGGGCAATCTCGCGTCGAATGAGTCCTTCGGCGTTGTGCGCGACATAGCAGATTGACGCGGATTGCCGACGGCTCAGGATAATGTCGAGGAAACCCGAAGAGTATGCATGGTCGATCACGATCCAGTCCCAGCGCCGGCTCAGCAGCTCGAGCAACTTCGCTCTGAGATCGGGAGTTGCCAGAAAGTATGCGTCCTTCGGTAGCGGCGAGATCAGGCTGAACGCTGCGGAGACCTGTGACGGAGGTGTGTCGACGCAGTTGATCTGTGGCAGACCGAGAAAGGGCATTTCGATGGCCTGCTCGCTTCTCCTCGATCCGACGACAGTAACCTCGGCCTCATTCGTCAGAGCAAGCGATTTGATGAGGCCCGCAGAGTAGAGCGCGTCGCCGCTGAAAAGCGGGCTTGGCAGGCGGCCGGAGATCCACAATATCCTTTTCAAGAGTTCAGGCTCCCGCCCCAGCTCGAACGAGCCATGCTGGTTACCTGCCGAAGACATTTCACCCGACGGCTCGGGTCACAGCTATCGCAAGATTGAAATTTCAAGGCTGTACATCCACGCGCAAGAGCTGGCAGCTCCGAGCCTTGACGGGTTGCCGCAAGTCGGTCGAGCAGGAGGCTGGCGCCGGCAGCGTTTGCTTGGCGCCTTTCGCGTCAACCGTCTCCGCAATGAGAGTTGCATCGAACCGGAAGCGACCGGGCCGTTGAAGGGCTGGCAACGATATGTCGACGGCAGCCGTGCCATCGGGGCGTTTGGCCAGCGTCGCAAGATCAAGTTTTTGGCTTGCAGAAGTCACCGTTGTCCCCGTCGCTTCATCCATGACGGACACGCGCAGCGTTCGTTCAGATGGATACTGCTCCGGAAACTTGATCGGCACGGTCAGGTTTAGGCGATTGCCGGTCATCGGCAATGCGACGGCGCCGGAATTTGCGCGGGTGTCCCCGATATGATCCATTCTCAGGAATTCCGGCTTGGGCATGTCATTCGGCGCGTCGGCGTAGCCGAACTCGTGCGGATCGGGCGTCATATCGCTCGGCCCGCACTGTCGCTTGCCCTTGTCAGACGAAGTAAATTGGCACACGCGAACATAGTCCACTCTGAATTTCTGAGGGAATGCGCTCTCGTCAATGCCATGGCGGCCAGCCCAACCGCCACCGACCGCGAAATTGAAATCGATGTGGGCAGGTGGGCCCAGCTGGCCGTCTCTCCGAAGCCATTGATACGTTTTTGTGTAGATCCGATGACCATCCCAAAACAAGGTGATCCGGTCCGGTTGCCACGCCATGCCAGCAACATGCCAGCCTTCGTTGAGGTTCTCCTTGCCCATCATTTCAGCAAATTTCGTCTGAAACGAAGGGTCCGTAAACACGTAATCACCACGTCCTGCAGCATTGGAGTGCAGCATATTCGGCCTGTCTTCCACGCCGTTTATGACGTACTCAAAAATGTCGATTTCAGGAGGGTGCCACGTTCGTCCGTCCTGATCGTAATCGGCTTCGAGCCAGAATGCGGGCCAGATGCCCTTGCCGGACGGGAGAAACACGCGGGCTTCATAGTAACCATAATAGAAAGTCCGATGGCTGCGGATCAGCCCCGAGTCGAACAGGCTTGTTCCCGGCTTCTTTTCGGCGGTGAGATCCAGAACACCGCCGGAGAGCGTGATCTGGCTATCGCGGTAACGCTGGATCTCGTCATTGAAGTGGTCCAGCGTTTCATTGTTGTAGATGAAACGTGTGGCCCACTTGTTCCGATCCAGCTGATTGCCGTTAAAATCGTCCGAGAAAACCAGCTCCCATCCCGCAGATTTCGCGGGTGAGATCGGCAAGGTTGCCAAGATCACCGCTGCGGCAGAAACAAGATTTACGAAGCGCTGATACATGCTTGATGCCCTCGTTTGTAAACTGTATCTCAAACTGGTAGTGAAAGAACAATCGAATTCTCGTAAGCTAAAGCTGTGATTGTGGCCTAGTTCCCGCTCTTCAATGCTTGCGACCGGGCGCCGGTCGCTGACATTCACTTTCTGCCGCGAGGTGTATCTCTGTGAACCTGCACGATTCAATGACCGTCTCGGTCGTGATACCGACCTATAACCGTGCCGACAGGATAGAAGGAGCAATTCGAAGTGCACTCGCTCAGAACCCGAGGCCTCTCGAAATTATTATCGTAGATGATGGCTCTACCGATTTGCCGGACACGGTTTGGCTCACGGACATCGATCCTTGCGTTCGTATTATCCGTCACGAACGCAACCGCGGAGGCAATGTAGCGCGCAATACGGGGATTGATGCAGCCCGTGGCGATCTGGTCGCTTTTCTTGATGCTGATGATCGATGGTTCCCCAACAAAATGGCGGTACAGCTATCTCAGATCGGAGGTCGAAATTCGGGCAACTACTTCGTTTGCGCGAATGCACTGTTGGACGGAGGAACTTGGAACGGTATACCGATAAACGCTCGTCCGCCTCACCAGGGAGAGGATATCAGCAGATACTTCCTGGTTCACTGCTACACATTTCAGACTTCGACTCTCCTGGTGCCTACTCAGCTTGCAAAGGCCGTGCGGTTTGATGAGAGACTGAAGAGACACCAAGACGTGGACTTTGGACTCCGTCTCGTTAAAGGGGGAGCGGAATTTCTCTACTGGCATGAGCCGTTGGCTGCTTGGTGGAGTGAGCACGATCCGAACCGCGTTTCGGTGCAGAAGTCGATAGATCCCACTTTAGTCTGGTTGCGGGTGGCTGGTCATTTGATGACCTCGGATGCCGCGGCGGCGCTGTATTTCCGGCACGCATTTCGGGGGCAGCTGTCGAAGAAGCCGCTATTGGCGGCATTCACGGGGCTGCGGCTCGGCTTCAAAGATCGGCAATCCGCAAAATGGGTATTCAGGCGGATGCTGAAAGCCTTGCGGAGACAGCCAGTTGTGCTTCCTCCCCCGATGAAAGGCAATCCGCACGACACCACGATGGCGTGTTAGGTGAAACTTCTGCGCCACGCGCTTCCTGCCTTATGTCCGGCTAGGTTAAGGAACGAGGGCACGCTTCGGCTTGAAATAGCAATCCATCTCGATCAGTCGATCCTTTTCTGGATGCACGGAGAACATCCCCGCTAGCTCAAAGCCCGCTTTGTCATACAATCGAATGACTTCCGTCCAGTCGGGGACGTCTTCGTACAAGCGCTTGATCGAGAGTTCGCTCTTTAGGCCGACGAGAGATTGATGCACTCCTGCGGCTCCATTAAACACTCGAATATCAAAACCTTGGGTGTCCATCTTGAGAAACGGGCGGCTAAAATCAAATTTCTTTGCCAGATCTTGGAATGTTTCATCTAGCCGCCTGACTTCAACAGTAACGACTTCTTTGACGACATTGTGCTTTTCGTAATCGGAAGCTTCACGCGTCGTTGGAGCCAAGAACGAATTGAAAACGCGCGTTGCCATGATATTGAAAGCCGCTGACCCGTTGGCGTCACCCAAAGCAAGATTTGCGGCATGCCAATTGCCGTCTGCACGCGCGCACCTTTCCAGTTCTCGGAAGCAACCAGGGTCGGGTTCAAAGGAAATTATCCTTCCCTGATAACCTAACATCCTCAGTTCATTTCCAAACTGACCAACATTCGCTCCAACATCGAGGACGCAATCGACAGCGTACTTTCGAAGGAACGAACTAAGAAAATTATGCTCTGGCCAAGCGGCACGTCTGCTCGGCGGCACGACGGACCATCCTTGTCGATAGATCAAGGGCGCAAGCGCACGCCCAAGGTGCCTCCTGATCGATGTCATCTTGGCTCCGAAACCATTGACCGCGTACGTTTAGCAATTGGCTAGAAAATCGATAAATGTTTGTCCAACCTCCGTCATCCGGTTCAAATTTTGGAGTAATGTTGCCGCGCGCCGTTCATTCATGATGTCAGGAGCAAGGGGATATGCATTTTCGCAGGCTGGCATCGGTCATTGCCGCCGAACAATTTAGCCCAATTCGTGGCCGCTGGCGGGGTGACAAATGATTGTGTTTGTCATGCTGGTTGGTCCTGGTGAAGCAGATATCGCGATCGATTCTCTGACCTGGGCCTTGCGACTTTATCCGGGCACGATCGCCTGGGTGCGAGAGGACAAGACAAACGATGGCACTCGCGAAAAGCTTGAGGAGTTTGCAGCGAGCTCTCCAGGCCGTGTCCATTTGGAAAGCAATCCAACCAGCCAAGGTTATTTGGGAATTGCCGTGTCTATGTTTCGTCTTTACGAAACCTTGATTACCCGCTTCCCGCAGTTGGAGATGGCAATTCAGCTTGATCCGGATGCGTGCCTTCTGAGAGAAGGAATGGTCGACTTGGCGCGCGAGAGGTTTGCGGCAAACGGACCCGGGATGATTGGGGCATATATGTGTTCCCCCACAGGAGCGGTACGAGACCATCGGTTGTGGCGAAACAAATTCATCAAGGATCTGTCACCTGTCGGACGCGATCTCAAGACTAATAAGCTGCGGTTCGGATTTCCGTTCTACACGACGCACCTGCTGAAGGCGTTCAAGCATCACTACAAGCTGGGGCATCACGTATTGTCTTCATTCTACATTCTTCATGGTGATACGATCAGAGCGCTCAAGGAGAGTGGTTTCTGGGCCGCGATGCCAGAGGGGGGAAGTCGGCAAATAAAGGGGGATGATCCCTTGTTGTCGCTTGGGACCCTCGCCGCGGGACACAAATTGATTGAACTCAACGATCATTCTGTTGGCGCCATTCAGACGTGGATACAGTTTCGTCCGCCGATACCGTTGAGTCCAAAGGAAATCGTGGACCGGCGACTGATCGCCATTCATCCTGTCAAGTCTGACAAGGATGGCGCTGCTCTAAGAACGGAAGTGCGATCCTTGTTAGGTCAAGTTTCTTCCAGCCAAAATTGAGTTTTGGAATTGTGGCTGTTCTCAAGGCCACTGTTCCCGCCAATCTCGGCCTGGGGTGGTGCCATCGATCGAGCGGATTTGCTTCGGAGAGTCGCTGGCTCCAGCGGGCAATCTCATTGCCTTCGACGTCATCGTCAAATACAGCATCACGGCGGTGCCGTACTGACGCCGGTCGTGTGCGTTAGGGCCGGAGGACGGGTTTCGCGCCGGATCTCTAGACAATCTGACAATCTAACTACTTCGTAGACATCAGATTGCCAGGCCTTAGCTAATGTTGCATTTTGGCTTTTCGCGGATAGAAGCTCGATAGCTATGCTTCCGGTCTGCGAGGCCGATGATGCATTGAAGGACTCGGATGAACAGAACGCCAGGCTCAGCCCTTACCAACGTTCAATGGAATGCGATGTCGCAGATCGCGCGTGTGGGGCTTCAGCTCTCTAGCGTCATGGTGATGGCGCGCATATTGCCGACATCGGATTTCGGCCTATTGGCGATGGCGACCATCGTCACGAACTTCGCGGGAATCTTTCGCGACATGGGTACCTCGGCTGCCATCATTCAGAGGCAGCAATTGTCGGGTGAGCTTCTCGACACCGTCTTCTGGTTCAGCCTTCTATTCGGGTTCGTTGTGGGTGGACTCATTGCGATTACCTCGCCTCTGGTAGCAAGGGCATTTAACGAGCCTGGGGTGCAGCCTTTGCTGATCGCATTGTCCCTGGCTTTCCCAATTGCTTCGTCGGGCGCAACTCATTTGGCGCTGCTCGAACGAAGCAGTCGTTTTCGCAGCGTTGCGATCATTGAGACTCTTTCGACAGCTTGCGGGGTGATCGCGGCCATTGTTGCGGCTCTCTCAGGTGCCGGCGCAACGAGCTTGGTCATTCAGACTCTGATCGGAACAGCTCTTTCTACGATGATTTTCTGGCGTATCTCGCGGTGGAAGCCAGGACTTCAATGGAGCAAGGCGGAACTTTTTGGCGTCGTTGGCTTCAGTGGAAATCTCGTTGCATTCAATGTCGTCAACTATTTCACACGAAACGCCGATGCCATTCTGATCGGAAGATTTTTGGGCCCGATTGCGCTCGGCTACTACAGCATCGCATACCGAATTATGCTTTTTCCCCTCCAGAACCTCACTTTTGTGCTCAATCGAGCGCTTCTGCCGATTTTCAGCGGACACCAGAAAAATCCCGCGTTAATTGGACGCCAATATCTTAGATTGTTGCAGTTCATTTTCGTCATCTCCGCTCCCCTGATGCTGGGGCTTTGGTCCGTCCGAGAGGCGTTCGTAGTCTTCGTTTTGGGTGAGAAATGGCGGGCTGCATCCGATATCGTTGCCTGGCTGGCGCCGACCGGCCTTTTGCAATCCGTCGTGTCGACGACAGGTACAGTATTGATTGCGACTGGAAAGACGCGATTGATGCGAAACCTTGGGCTCGTATGTTCGCTCATCTTCGTGACAAGCTTCGTATTGGGGTTGCCGCAGGGTGCGGTAGGTGTTGCGAGAGCATACTTCTTTGCCAACCTTCTGACGTCATTGATTTACCTTCATTATACGGTGATCCAGGTCCATTTGCGGCTCTCCGACGTCGCGATTAGCCTGTGTCGGCCTTTGCTGGCGGCGATTGTGATGGTGGCCTTGGTCATCTCGATCGAGAACTTCATTTTGCCAGGATCATGGCATCAGATCGTTCAGCTTGCGTCACTTGTTGTGGTCGGCACAGCGATCTATGTGGCCACCATGGTCGTCGCTGCTCGTGATATTGTTGCGGATATGAGGGCTACGGTACTCAAAAGGGCCTGAGCATTCGGAGGAGAGCCTATGGCACTGAGGGCGCGTCTCAAAGAGGTCATTCACAGGCTCGACGCGGGAACCCGCGGGGCCAGCATGGAAACTGTGTATCAGCACATCTTTGAGCGGGATCTTTCATCCATCAATGCGGATGGCGTCAGGTTCTATCCTGTTGGTTCTGCCGCAAACTATGGCCTCTTGTACCTTCTCTTGAGGGCGGCGCTCGATTATCCGATCAAGGAAGTGCTTGAGCTCGGCGCGGGCCAGACGTCTATTCTGTTCGATCTACTGGTCAGGAAGGGCGTGCTGAAATCCCGCGTGAGGACGCTGGAGCACGATCAGGGATGGGCCTATCGGGTTTCTCAGCAAGTGTCGCACGATGTCATCAGGACGTCGCTCGTTCCGAAACAGGTTCAAGGCAGGAAGATCGCCGGTTATGATTTCGCGCCGCTGACGAAGAGCAGCATTGAGCTTCTCGTGATCGACGGCCCTCCTGCCGGTGTAGCAGAGAACCGGTTTTCTCGCCTTGCCGCCGTGGAGCTCATCGATTGGATCAATCCGTCCAGCTTCATCATCGTTGTTGACGACGCTGGGCGGGAGGGTGAAATGCTACTGATCCGCGAAATCCAATCCCATTTGGCGGCAAGGAAAATCGCGTTTCAGGTCGGAGGCGTTGTGTCCAACAAGGCGCAGATCATCATTGCCGGTGGCGATTACGTGGGGGCTGCCTACTACTGAGCATCCATTTCCGACGATTCCGTTCGCCTCTAAAGGGTGGCTGGACATGCCAACCGGCTCGGTCCAACCCCGGCTCGGGCTGCCGCCTTCTTGGTATCGGGATGCAGCTGTCACCCGATCCACTCGTAGGTCGTTGACGGTAACAGTAGCTTCTGTCGTGAGATGCAGTTGCGTCGACACTACGTGCGCGAAACTATGACAGGACCTCGATCCAAAAAGAGAGGCCGGGCTTATTGGTGCCTGGGTATGTTGTTGGGATTCCCAACTTGGAGACGAGAGGCGCTGTTTCCGGATTGGTCGATACAAAATAATTTGGAAGCACCACGCGGTATCGAGACATGCCTCCCAGTAGCATTGCGCCAAGAGCATATTGCTCCGAATAGAGCCGCAAGTTCCACTCAGGAATATAGTCGTCAGGCCAAAAGATATCGTGAAGATGTACAAGGACACCCGGTTTAAGGCGAGGCAAAACGTCCAATAGGAAGACGGTTGTATCGGAATTCGTGAACATCCGGTGAGAGCCATCAAAGAAGGCGATGTCGTTGGGAGCAAGGTTTTCGAACGCCTGGAGGTCCACAAGCTCTAACGGGACGCGCGTAACTTCGTCGCAAATGTCGTCGATCTCGCTGCGCGGATGCGGGTCTATTGAGCGGAGCTTTGTCTCCGATCCAGCGGCGCCAATCGCGGCGCGAGCAAACTTCGTTGAAAAGCCGCTTCCGATTTCGAGATAGGTCTTGGGCGATCTCTCATTTATAAAAAACATAAGAGACGCAGCATCGAGCGTGCTGAACCAGATATTGTTCCAATATGGCGCTGTTTGAGAAGCGGCCTCAAATGGAATGTCGGAAAAAGCACGCTTGTATTTTTCAAATCCATTTATGAGCTTCTTGAAGTCTTCCAACTGAGACGCAAGAACTCGTTCTATCTGTGGATGCGATTTCTGACCGTGACCCCATCTGGGATGAGGATCGATCGGATAGTAATCGTTGGCGATGCCGCTCCATCGCGGCTTTCCATTGTCCGCTCGGCTAATGTCGAACCCAACACGATTGAAAAGCTGCCTGACCAACTTTTTCATCTCGATGCTCCGGTCAAGGTAGGGCAGTTTGCCCTACCAGTCGAAGTTGCCGAGCGCGAATGCAGACTCAACTCGGTCGTGGCTTGAGGGTGACTCAAGGATACCGGAGCTCAAGACCTCACGCAGCTATCCTATTTCTTCGGACTTGCCGCTCGATCCACTCATAGGTCTTTTCGAGGCCTGAGCGGAGCGAGGCAGAGGGCTTCCAGCCGAGCTTCTGTCCGATCAGGCGGTTGTCCGAATTGCGGCCGCGCACGCCAAGCGGGCCGGGGATGTGCTTCTTGTGAAGCTTCTTGCCGGCAATGTCGGCGACGATGTCGACGAGCTGATTGATGGTGACCATCTCTTCCGAACCGACGTTGACAGGGCCTTCGAAGTCCGACCGGGTCAGGCGGATCGTTCCTTCCAGGCATTCGTCGATGTAGAGGAAAGAGCGGGTCTGGGTGCCGTCGCCCCAGATCTCGATCTCGCCGCCGCTGATCGACTGCGCGACCTTGCGACAGACCGCGGCCGGCGCCTTCTCCTTGCCGCCCTCCCAGGTACCCTCGGGTCCGAAGATGTTGTGATAGCGTGCAACGCGATTGCGCATGCCATGATTGCGGTTGTAGGCGAGGTAGAGGCGCTCCGAGAACAGCTTCTCCCAGCCATACTCACTGTCGGGATTCGCCGGGTAGGCGGAATCCTCCGCGCAGTTCGGATTGTTGGGGTCCATCTGGTTGTGTTCGGGATACATGCAGGCCGATGACGAATAGAACATGCCACGCACGTTCCGCTTCTGGCAGGCATCGAGCATGTTCAGATTGATCGTGGCGGAGTTGTGCATCACATCGGCGTCGTGCTCGCCGGTGAAAATGTAGCCAGCTCCGCCCATGTCGGCGGCAAGCTGATACACCTCGTCGAACCTGCGATCCGTGATCTGGCGGCAGAAATACTGATCCCGGAGATCGCCGACCGCGAAATCATCCGCCTCAGTTTCCGCGAAGGGAGGGAACTTGAGGTCGACACCTCGAACCCAGAACCCTTCGCGCTTCAGCCGCTTGACCAGGTGCCCGCCGATGAAGCCCCCTGCACCGCAAACCAGGGCAGTCTTAGTCATGAATTTCCCTTTCTCGCACGGATGGCATATTGGAATACTGTTTCGAAACGGTCCGCGACCCGCTTGATGTCGTAATTGTTCAAAGCAAAATTCCTACCACTTTCGGCTGCACCTATTCGCAATGCATCCTCGTCCATTAACCGAAGCGCCGAGCGCAAGAAACCCTCGCTGTCAGCGGGATCGACGACGAGACCTGCGCCGATCCGGCGCACCACCTGCGACGCAAGGTTTTCCGCCGGAGCGGCCAGCAGTACTGGGCGTTGTGCGCAAAAATATGACTGCACCTTGGAGGGAACCGAGAACATTCCGGCGTCCGGCTCGATCGTTGCGACCGTCACATCCGACGTCGCAAGTACCTTGGGAAGATCGGAGAAGGGTTGCAGCGGAAGGAGGATCAGGTTGTCGATCCGTTGTTCCCGCTTGGCATTCTCGAGCGTCGCAACGCCGACCCCCTGGCTCACGACCACAACATTGGCGCGCCCCTTCACTTCCCTGGCGAGGTCGATGAGCAAATGAGGATTGTGCTTCAGCGCGAGCGTGCCGGAGTAAAGGTAGTTGAAAGTGTCGGCGAGCGCGTGACGGCGCGCCCAGTCATTGTCCTTCGATAGAGGCGAGATCTCGTTTAATGCGCCCCAGTTCTCGATCGTGAAGATTTTGTCCTTGGCGCGAACCCAGTTTCTCGCAACGTCGGCAAAGGAATCGGTGATCACGACGATCGCGTCGGAATTCGCAAACTGTCCGCGCTCGAGAAACGTATAATAGGCGCCGATGACAGCGCCTGCGGCCCCCATTTTTTTTCGCAGCAGTTTCGAAACGGCGATGCTGTAAAAATCCTGGACCCAGAACACGAAGGCAGCGTCGCTCTTGTGGGACGCCTTGACGATAGCCGACTGAGCTTCGGTGGGCGTGTTTCCCGAGATGACGAGGTCCGGCTTCGAGGCGAGCATCAGTTCTGCGACCGCCTTCCCGTAAGCGACATCGTCAAACCGGCGCCGCACGAATGACGCCTTGTCATAGGGGCGCGACAGAGCCACGCCTTTGAAGGACAGGTTGATCGGATCGGAGCAGGAGCGTTCGAGCCGACCCTTGGGGCCAGGATCGCCCTGAAAATAGGCGTGGGTGACCTGATGTCCTCGTGCGGCGAGTTCGCGGCTTAAATCAACCTGAAACGGGTGGCCAGCGTAGTCGTGAACCAAAATATTCAATCTAGCACCTGGCTCACGCTCAAATTTTCGCCGGATCCGTTTATAAATGACATGCCCTAATCCATGTGTACTGTCCATTGTTCTGTACCTTAACCGTTAACGGCATGACAGACTTATGTGATTTGAACAGTTGGAATAGTACTTGCTAGCAGATATGTGAGCGTCAAATGACAGGGGGACTGTTTGTGACTGATTTGTGTTCGCGGGATATTGCCCACTCCAGTGGACAGCGCATTATCCCCCTGATTATGTGCGGCGGCGCGGGCACGCGGCTATGGCCGGCTTCGCGCGAGGTGCGCCCGAAACAGTTTTTGCCGCTGTTCGGCACGCGCTCGACGTTTCAGGACACGCTCTTGCGCGTCTCCGATGGCGCGCTGTTCGATCGTCCGATCGTCATCACCAATGCGGCCTATCGCTTCATGGTGCTGGAGCAGCTCGCCGAGATCGGCATCGAGGCCGATGTGTTGCTGGAGCCGACGCGGCGCGACTCGGGACCGGCGATTGCGGCCGGAGCTGCCTTTGCGCAGAGCCGCGACAACGAGGCGATCGTGCTGGCGCTCGCCGCCGATCACGTCGTGCGTGACGCTGCCGCGTTCGTCGCGGCTTGCCGGCAGGGGCTGGTTGCGGCGGGCGAAGGCTACATCGTCACCTTCGGCGTCAAGCCGGAACGGCCGGCGACGGAATATGGCTACATCAATCCCGGGGAAGTGGTCACGGGCGAGGTGCGCGTGGTCACCAAATTCGTCGAGAAGCCGGACGCGGTGAAGGCGGCCGACTACGTCAATTCGGGTTA
>NZ_JBBIAR010000065.1:0-53112 GCF_054185165.1 Bradyrhizobium sp. UFLA05-109
GTACATCCTGCGCGACGAGAGCATTCACCTGAACTTTGGCATCGACGTGATCAACCAGATCAAGATCGAGAATCCGCATTTGTGGACGCCAGAGTTTCAGGAGGAGGTCCGCGGCATGATCCGGGAGGCAGCCGAGCTCGAGGCCGCCTATGGTCGCGATACGATGCCGCGCGGTTTCCTCGGCCTGAACGCTGCGTTGTGCGAACAATACATGCACTTCATCGCGAACCGACGCTGCGCGCAGATCGGTCTGCCGCCCGTATTCGCCGTGGTCGAGAACCCGTTCCCCTGGATGTCGGAGGCGATGGACCTTAAAAAGGAGAAGAACTTCTTCGAGACCCGCGTCATCGAATACCAGAACGGGGGAGCGCTGAGCTGGGACTGAAGCCGCACGCGTTCCAAGCGGGGATGAGGGTGACTTTCCGGGAATGCTGCACTCACTTCCAGAAAGGGGGAGGGAGGACGGTTCGGTTCTTGTCTGCAGTTTGCCAACGGGCTCACATGCAACTGCCACTTCTCAAATCGGCCCTGACCCTCCATTGTGCCGGTCCGAAACGAATGGAAGTGGAACAGAACCCATGTCGGACAAGGTCTCGCGTCGTCAGTTTGCGAAGATCGCGGGGCTGTCCGCAGCGGGGATCGCGGCCCCCGGACAATCCGTCGAGGGAAAACCGGCAGCCGCGCCGCGCCCGGCGGGAGGCTTTCCGCCGGGCTTCCTCTGGGGCACCGCCACTTCGTCCTACCAGGTCGAGGGTGCGGTCGCCGAGGACGGGCGAGGGGTCTCGATCTGGGACACGTTTACGCGCGTGGCCGGCAAGATCGAGGATGGCACCAATGGCGACCGGGCGAATGAGCATTACCATCGCTACAAGGACGACATCGCGCTGATCAAGGAGCTCGGCTGCAAGGCGTATCGCTTCTCGATCGCCTGGCCGCGGGTTTTTCCGGACGGCGACGGCAAGCCCAACCCGAAGGGGCTCGACTTCTACAATCGCTTGATCGACGAGCTCCTGGCAAACGGCATCGAGCCGTGGCTCACTCTCTATCATTGGGACCTGCCGCAATCGCTGCAGGATCGCTTCGGCGGCTGGCGCTCGGCCGAGACCTGCAAGGCGTTCGGCGACTATGCAAGCTATGTCGCGCGGCATCTGACCGATCGCGTGAAGAACGTGTTCACGCTGAACGAGAGCGGCAGGTTCGTCTATTTCGGCTATGGCATCGGCATCGACGCGCCGGGGCTGACGCTATCGGAAGCCGAGGTGAACCAGGTCAGGCACAACACCGCGCTGGCGCATGGGCTCGCGGTGCAGGCGGTCCGCAGCTCCGGCCGCCGGGGCACCCGGGTTGGGCCCGCCGAGAACATCGATGCCTGCATTCCAGCGATCGACACGCCCGAGAACGTCCGCGCCACCGAGATCGCGCTTCGCGAGCTGAACGCGAGCTATCTCAACGTGATCATGGAGGGCAGATACACCGACGCCTTCCTGAAATTCGCAGGGCCCAACGCGCCGAAATACACCGATGCGGAGCTGAAGATCATCTCCTCGCCGATCGACTTCCTCGGCCTCAACATCTACGCGCCGCAGCATTACGTCGTGGCCTCCGACAAGGGCGCCGGCTTCTCGCTGCTGCCGATCCCAAAATCGTTTCCGCACATGAATTCGGACTGGCTGCGCGTCGGCCCCGAGACGATCTACTGGGTGCCGAAGCTGGCGGCGAAGATCTGGAAGACGGGCCCGATCTATATCAGCGAGAACGGCACGTCCGGCGACGATGAGGTCACCGCCGACGGCAAGATCTTCGACACCGACCGCATCATGTATTTGCGCAACTACCTCGCCCAGCTCGAGCGCGCGACCGCGGAGGGCGTGCCAGTCCGCGGCTATTTCCTCTGGAGCCTGATGGACAATTTCGAGTGGATCTACGGCCTCAACAAGCGCTTCGGCCTCTATCACGTGAACTTCGAGACCCAGGTCCGCACGCCAAAGCTCAGCGCAAGCTTCTACCGCAATGTGATCGCCAAGAACGCAGCGGGGGTGTGATCTGTCTCCCTTATCTCCCTTGCCGTCGATCCGTTAGTTGATCCCCAATAAGCAACGGCCGCCCGTGAAGGGCGGCCGCCATCATTTGATGATCGTCAGGCTGACTAATGTTCCGGGAATCCCGGCTCTCAGTGGTCCGCGAACTCGAAGAAGTCGAAGAGATCGCTGATCGCCGGACTGTTGAGGGGAACATAGGGATTGCTGAACTCGGCGACCGGGTTCGGGAAGTTGTCGCGACTGCGATGCGTGATCGTCGGCAGCTGCCAATTGCGCTCTATGAATTTGATGATCGAGACGTGATCCGCGTAGTCGTGCGAGATATGGCCCGGCTTTACGAACGGTGACACCACGATCAGCGGAATGCGAGTGCCGTCGCCGAAAAAGTCGAGCGGCTGCACGTAGCCCGAGTCGTAGTAGCCGCCGCCTTCGTCGAAGGTGATGAAGATGGCGGTGTCGTGCGCGTAGGGCGAAGCCTGGATCTGATCGACGATCTTCTTGGTGAAGCCTTCGAACAGATCGAGCTTAGAGGACGCCGGGTGGCCGTCGACGAAGCCGCTTGGCTTGACGATCGAGACTGCAGGCAGGGTCCGAGCGGAAATATCTGCATACAGTTTCGTCGAGTCGTGCAGGTGCTCGGCAACCTGGTCCGGATGCGACATGATGGACGTGTCGTACTGGAACGGATTGCAGATGTTGCAGTATTCATCCGCGGTCGGACCCGTCGCGCCCCAATTGAGCTGGTACGGATCGTCGACGTAGTTGTCCCACTGGTCGCCATAGTACTTCCACGAAATGTTCTTGTCGTTGAGGAGGTCGCCGATGCTGCGGGTCGACGACGGCGGAATGGTGAACGGCGTATTCGACGGATTATGGTCGATGTAGGCGTTCTTGCCGTTGCCGAACCAGCCGGGATTGTAGTTGTTCAGCAGATAATAGTGGCCGGGCTCGCAGTGGGGATCAATCGGGTGAGGCAGTGACTTGAGATAATCCGTGATGGGCTTGACGCCGGGCTGGCTGGGATCGGAGCAATCGCTGTACGAGCCGCCGCCGGAGGCCGGCGAGACAGAGAACGGCGGCGGATAGCCGGAGTTATAGCTGTTGCCGTAACCATCCTCGGTGTACCAGTTGTTGGTGTCGGACGCCGGATTGGGGTTTTCGATCATATGGACGACACCGGCATCGGGGGTGCCGCCGAAGACCTGAACCCCGTTCGGCGGCGCCGCCGGCTTGCCGTCGGAGTCGCTGAACCAGAGCGCGTCGGCATGGCCGAACATGATGTGGTTGGCGCCGGTGCCGCCGTTGACGGATTGGTGGAAGTTGTCGCTCATCGCGTACTTGTCCGCCAGGCTCGTGAAATAGGGCGCGTCACCCTTTTGCACGTTGTAGAAGCCGAGCGCGGTCGAACCTTCTCCCGTGGTCACTGCGCCTGGCGCATATTGGGTGCTGAAGGTCTCCGGCTGCGCAGCGCCGTTGGCACCGGCACCGACGGTCACTTCGACCCAGGCGAACAAATTGCCGGTGCAGCCCGAGGGATTGTCCCGGCTGGCGGAGCCCTTACCGCAATTCAATTGCTGCCACATCTGGTAGAAGCGATGCACCGGGCTCGCTGCGTAGCTCTCGTAGGGGAATGTGTTGCCGTTGGTCAGCTGAAACGGGCCGGCCGGCAGGCTGTTGACGGCGGTGATGCGCTGGTCCGGCGTTTTCGAGGTCTGGCCGGTGCCGCCGGTCAACAGTGAAGAATAGTAGCTCGGGTCCAACCCGGTTTCCGTTTGCTGCGCGAGCGTCAGGCTCGCCTGGCACTGCGAGATCGGCGTGCTGCCGCACTTGTTGGGGATGTAGGAGACCTGGGGTCCGCCGACCAGCGGAGCCGGCAGCTGATCGTTGGGGAAGGTCTGCTTCGGCGGGCTCAGCAGAAACGCATCCTTTGTACCGATGTCCTTTGCAGCCAGCTGATGCGCCTGTTCGAAGTTGGGGCCGGGGACCGCGTTCTTGTTGGCATCGAGCTTGATGATGCCCCTGGAGAGCAGGTTGTCGACGGTGTTCCGGCGCTCCTTCGGTACGTAGGTCGCGAACACGTGGTCGAAGCTGCGGTTCTCGCCGATGATGACGATGACGTGCTTGATCGGCGACCGCGTGTAGTGATCGGCGGAGGACGGCGCGCCGCCGGCAAGCACTGGACTCAGGCAAAATTGCCCCATCGCCAGTGCACTCAGCCCGATGCGGCAACTGTCCAGCAAACGTGACTTGCGTCTATTTAAACTCATTCTGCGCTCCCTTGGTAAGTTGTTGACCTGACGACTGGGTGGAAACGGCGGTGTCGGTCGGCTCGACACGGATGCGTCCCATCATGCCGTTGTCCTCATGCTCGAGGAGGTGGCAGTGATAGACGAAGGTGCCGACGATGTTCGGGTCGCGAAAATCCATGCGCAGCCGTACGCTCGGATATTGCAGCATGCGGCCGTTGTAATAAGGGACGTTGACGGTATCGCGCACGAACGGCTCGTTGACCTGCATGCCCGACCATTCGCGCAGCTCGAAGTGAAGCTGGTGGGTGTGGAAGTCGTGCAGCTCCGTCGAGCGGTTCTCGATGATCCAATCCTCGACGTCGCCTTGCTTGACGACGATGTCCGCAACGTCGGAACCGGCGTCGAACGGCTTGGGCTTTTCGCCGTCCACGGTGATGTAGAACGTCACCGGGCTGTTGGGATCGTCCGGATTGGCCGGCTGCTCGGAGAAGTACAGTTTTCTGACGCGCACTGGCGCAACATCTCCGATCCATGGGCGAGCGACTAATGGCAGCGGCTGCGGATTTGCCGGCAGCCTCGATTGCGGTTCGGGCGCATCGGCCGCCGCCGTGATCGACACGAGCGCGCGGTTGGGATCGTTTTCACCGGCCGGTCCGGTATCGACCGTTCGCGTCACGAGCAGCGCCGGCACGCCGAGCGGTGGGCCTTCGGCGATGAATTCGACGCGGGAGCCGGGGGGCACGCCGATATGATTGACCCACTCGACCGAGCGCGCCGGGCTGCCGTTGAAATGGATCGGCACGCCATCGATGGCGACGATGCCGAGCGGTTGCGGCGCGCGCCGGAACACGAGTGCGAGATTCAGATAGGTGATCGCCGAGGCGTTGAGAACGCGCCAAAGCTGTCGCTCGCCCGGCTTCATCTCTAGCGATGCCGGCGGATAATCGGGATAAGGCACAGGCAGGAAATTGACGGACAGGTCTTTCGCCGGCCTGCCGAAGCCGGTGCCGTTGTTGGTGGTGTCGCCGTCACTGTCGAGCTGATTTTTCGGGACGACCGGCTCGGATTTTGCCGGCGGTGCGTCGGGATTCAAAAGGTCGAGGTCGCGGATCACCAACACCCGCTCGGGGAGTCCAGCCAATTCCGGAGCAGCCCGCTCGACGCCCTCTATGATCAGGGCGCCTGACGCTCCGCCGAGCACCTGCGCCTTGCTGTAGCCGTGAATATGCGGGTGATACCAATAGACTCCGGGCGGCTCGTCGGCGGGAATGCGCAGCCGATATTCGAATGGCGGATCGTCCGGCTGGATCGAGGTCCTCAGCACATCGTCCTGATGGCAAACCGGCGGGGCCGTCAGCCCGTGAAAGTGCAGATTGGCCGAGGTCGGTCGCATGGCGTCGCTGCCGCACGGATCCGATATCTTTCGCGACACACACAACGGCGCCGGAAACGGCAGCGCTGGCGGCTGATCAGCAACCGGGCGTGCCGGCGCAAGCTCGGTGAGATCATTCTTGAAGCGCACGATCAGCAGATCGCCCGGCTTGACCCGCAATGTCGGCGACATCTCGCCATCGGGCGTCAGGTAGCAGTAACGGGTCGAGCCGTCCGGTTGCTTGCTGTTGTGAATGGCCAGATCGACCTGCAGGACCCCGTCGTTGCTGCGAAGGTCCCGCGGTTCCTCCAAGGCGCTTCCGGACGTTGGTCGCCGACAGGGGTCGCGTTGCGGTTGCAAAGTCTGCGTAAGTCCGCTGGTTCCGAGCAATGTCGCGAAGCTGATCGCTCCGAGCCCTAGTATCGCGAACCAGGTCACGACAGCGAATACGCCAACGGACCATCGTCGCGTCGATCGACTTCGGCTGGTCCGACCAAGCCAACCCAGTGAGCGCGCTTCGGAATCAATCATTGATAGACCCGGTCCCGCTTCATTGAGGATGACGGAAAAATGACGGTCGCTGCGTCGTATCGACGCGCGTGTTTTGTATCACCCGCTCTCTGACAGGTTGTTTACACGACGATGACACGCGCGATCGCAGTCGACCGAATTCTCATCTGGCAGGTGACGACGATCAGTGCTGTGCTGGAGGCGAAGACGAAAGACTTCGCAAGCAACGTCCGACGGCGTCGTGTACTTTGCGCGAGAGACGTCGATGCTTGCGTGCGATGTCGGATTGGTCGATCTGCTTGATCAAGGTCACGTCGCATGTAATAACGCCGGCCCGCGATCAATCACCGGAACGGCGTTGGGCCAACCGATCGGCTGGAATCTGACGATGCTTGGCTTGGCTTGGGTCGCGGTCGCCAGAATTTGCGAATGGTTTCAGCTCGGTGATACCGGCACGGGTGCGCTGTATGGCGGGGCGGACAACGATGCTGAAACCGACCTGGTGCCTGTTCCTGGTCTCGACGCTCTGCGTGCTTGCTCCGAATGCGGCGCTGGCTGCGGACAATTTCAGTGAAGAAGCAGCGCGCGGCGCCGGTGATTTGGCCGCAACGCCGTTCGGGGATTCCACCGCAGTTTCCGTTTGGGTGCCGAGCGCGCCTGCCCAGCAGCCGGGCGGCCGCGCGCGACGCGGCAATCCGCTGTGGGAGGTCTCGCTCGAGAGTCTCAGCGTGACGCGCGAGCGTCCGGTGTTTTCGTCCTCCCGACGGCCGCCACCAGCCGCTGTGCCTGAGATCGCCGTCGCGAAGCCGCCGTCGCTGCCGAAGCCGGCGCAAGAGGAGCGTCCTCTGCAGCTATCGCTGGTGGGCACCGTCACTGGCGGCGACCGGAGCCTTGGCATTTTCGTCGACCAGATCTCAAAGTCTGGCTTGCGTTTGAGAATAGGCGAAGAACATCAGGGCTGGACGTTGCAGGCGGTGCAGGGCCGCGCGGCGACGTTCGCGCGGGATCAGCAGAGCGTCGTCCTGAATTTTCCGGAGCCCGGCACAGGGGCGCCGGCGCCACGCGTCGAAGTTGCCGATGTGGCATCTCCGGTCGACGAGCCCAGGCGGCCGCATGTCCATCGTTAGCCGATCGGCACCCGCGGTTCTACTTTGCATGGGGTTGTTTTCGGCTTTTTGCAGCGAGGGCGTCCGCCACCGCGCATTGACTCCGTTCTGCCCCTGATTCAAAACCGTCCTCAACACTGATAACAAAGGACAACGCCCGTGACCGACGCGCTGATCATCGATGCCTGCCGCACCCCGCGCGGCGTCGGCAAGGCCGGCAAGGGGGCGCTGTCCGGCATCCATCCGCAGCAACTGGGTGCGACCGTGCTGCGTGCGCTCGCCGATCGCACCGGCATCGACACCGCAGATGTCGACGACATCGTCTGGGGCTGTAGCGCGCAGGTCGCAACGCAAAGCGGAGACCTCGGGCGGATGTCGGCGCTCGATGCCGGCTATGACGTGCGCGCCAGCGCGGTGACGCTCGACCGCTTCTGCGGCTCCGGCATCACCAGTGTCAATATGGCCGCGGCTTCGATCATGGCCGGTGCGGAAGACCTCGTCATCGCCGGCGGCTGCGAGATGATGTCGATGGAGGGACGGCGCGGCGGCGGTCCCATGATGATGGATTCCGGCAATCTGCGCCTGCGCGCAAAGCATCCGCAGTCGCATCAGGGCGTCTGTGCGGATGCGATCGCGACCATGGAGGGTATCACACGAAGGGATGTCGATGCGCTCGGGCTGGAGAGCCAAAAGCGCGCGGCGCATGCGATGGCCAATGGCCACTTCAAGAAGAGCCTGGTGCCGGTCTATCGCGAGGACGGCAGCCTCGCGCTCGATCACGAGGAGTATCCGCGGCCACAGACCACGATGGAGGGACTTAGCAGCCTCAAGCCGGCATTCCCTGCGATCGCCGACTATGCGCTCGACGACAAGGGGACGACGTATCGCGGCCTGATCCTGCAACAATATCCCGACCTCAGAATCGACTTCGTGCATCACGCCGGCAATTCGTCTGGTGTCGTCGATGGCGCCGCCGCGATCCTGCTGGCTTCGCCGGCCTATGCCAGGGCGCACGGGCTGAAGCCTCGCGCCCGCGTGGTCGCAATGGCGAATATGGGGGACTCGCCGACCCTGATGCTGAACGCGCCGGTGCCGGCGACCCGCAAGGTGCTGGCCAAGGCCGGGCTTGGCATCGACGACATCGATCTGTTCGAGATCAACGAGGCCTTTGCGGTGGTTGCGGAAAAATACATCCGCGACCTCAGGCTCGACCGCGCCAAGGTCAACGTCAACGGCGGCTCGATTGCGCTCGGCCACCCGATCGGCGCCACCGGCTCGATCCTGATCGGCACCATCCTCGACGAGCTCGAGCGGCGCGACCTGAAGCGCGGTCTCGTCACCATGTGCGCAGCCGGCGGAATGGCGCCGGCGGTGATCATCGAGCGGGTTTAGCCTTATTTTATAGAGTGAATTGCGCTCCTCCTTGCACAAAGGGGGCGCTCGTCGCTTGTCGAGAGCATGGAATCAGCTTTAGCAAGGGCGTCGCGGGCCTTTGAAATAAGGTAAAAAGCGCTGTTTTGGCTACCACCCGCTCTGGAAGTGGCTAAAAAGCAGGGTTTTTTGTCACAGCGGGACAAAAAAGCCCGTAATTTCGCGACAAAACTGTACAGAAGGCTATAGGCCTTCAACGGTTGGTCTAATATGCAACCGGCAACGAATCAGAGGAGACACGATGCCAACCCAACTGTCCAAATCGCAGCTGATCGAAAAGATCGCGACTGCCACCGAGCTTTCCAAGCGCGACGTCAAGAACGTCATGGAGACCTTGACGGACGTCGGCCACAAGGAGCTCAAGAAGAACGGCCTCTTCCTGGTGCCGGGCTTTGCCAAGTTCGTGGTCATCAAGAAGCCCGCGACCAAGGCGCGCAAGGGCACCAACCCGTTCACGGGTGAAGAGATGATGTTCAAGGCCAAGCCGGCCCGGAAGATCGTTCGCGCACGGCCCGTGAAGGCCGCCAAGGACGCCGTGGCCTAACGGCTAAAAGCAAAGGCCCCCTCCACAAGAGGGGGCCTTTTGTTTGAGGTGCCGCAGGGGCGAGGCGGAGGGGTCAGCCCCTGCGGTATCTGGCTTTGACCCTAACGGGCCGAAGCTGACCGCGCGGCGCAGGGATCTGCTCCCGGAGCCGGCCGATCGCGCGATCGAGCCATTGCCGCAACCGCTGCACCGTCCGCTTCGTCTTCGTCCTTTTCAACACCATCGTCATCACCGTTCTCACTCGGCTGCCTCGACCTGCGCCTTGGCCGGGTCAAGCGCTTCGGCGACCGCCTCGTCGACCCGTTCGAGCCAGATGAATTCGAGGCTCTCGCGCGCGCTCTTCGGGATGTCGTCGAAATCCCGCTTGTTGCGCGCCGGCAGCATCACCCGCTTCAGACCTGCGGCTGCGGCCGCCACCACCTTCTCCTTGATGCCGCCGACCGGGAGCACCAGGCCGCGCAAGGAGATCTCGCCGGTCATGGCGGTGTCGTTGCGCACGGTGCGGTTGGTCAGGAGCGAGGTCAGCGCCGTGAACATTGCAACGCCTGCGCTCGGGCCGTCCTTCGGGGTGGCGCCTGCCGGGACGTGAACGTGGATGTCGCTCTTCTCGAACAGCGCCGGATCGATGCCGAGCTGGGTCGCGCGGCTCTTCACGAGCGTCAGTGCGGCCTGCACGCTCTCGCGCATGACGTCGCCGAGCTGGCCCGTCAGGATCAGGCTGCCCCTGCCGGGCACGCGCGTCGCCTCGATGAACAGGATGTCGCCGCCGACCGGCGTCCAGGCAAGCCCGGTGGCAACGCCCGGCACGCTGGTGCGTAGCGCAATCTCGCCCTCGAAGCGCGGCTGGCCGAGCACGGGCGCGATGTCCTTCGGCGTGACCGCGACCTTGGTCGCAGTGCCCTCGGCAATCTGCACCGCCGCATGCCGGAACACCTTTCCGATCTCGCGCTCCAGCCAGCGCACGCCGGCCTCGCGTGTGTAGCCCTTGACGATCAGCTTCAACGCCTCCGGCTCGATCTCGGCCTGTTCTGTCGTCAGGCCATTGGCCTCGAGCTGACGCCGCACCAGATAGCGCGTGGCGATCTCGAGCTTCTCGTCCTCGGTGTAGCCGGCAAGGCTGATGAGCTCCATGCGGTCCAGCAGCGGTCCCGGGATCGAGTCCAGCATGTTGGCGGTGGCGATGAAGACCACGCGCGAGAGGTCGAAGGGCACACCAAGATAGTTGTCCCGGAACGTGCCGTTCTGCTCGGGATCGAGCACCTCCAGCATCGCGGCCGACGGATCACCCTGCACGCCGCGGCCCATCTTGTCGATCTCGTCCAGCATCATCACGCAGTTCCGGCTGCCTGCCTTCTTGATGCCCTGGATGATGTTGCCGGGCAGGGCGCCGATATAGGTGCGGCGGTGGCCGCGGATCTCGGCCTCGTCATGCACGCCGCCCAGGCTGACGCGCACGAAGGGGCGATCCATCGCGCGCGCGATGGACTGGCCAAGCGAGGTCTTGCCGACGCCCGGGGGGCCGACGAAGCACAGGATCGGCGCCTTGCCCTGCGGCGCGAGCTTGCGCACCGCGAGATACTCGATGATCCGGCTCTTGATCTTCTCCAGGCCATAGTGGTCCGCATCGAGGATGCGGCGCGCCTCCGCGATGTCGATCGGCTTCTCCTCGGGCAGCGCCCAGGGCAGTTCGATCAACCAGTCCAGATAGGTGCGGACCATGCCGGCTTCGCCGGCGGCCTCCGGCATGCGCTCATAGCGGCGCAGCTCCTTCTTCGCATGGGCTTCTGCCTCCGGCGACATTTTTGCTTTCGCGATCGCCTCGGTCAGCTCGGCGACCTCGGCCGCCTTGCCATCTCCTTCGCCGAGCTGCCGCTGGATTGTCGCCATCTGCTCGCGCAGGATCGCCTCGCGCTGGCGCTCGTCGAAGGCCGCCTTGGTTTGCTGGCCGATTTCGTTGGAGATGCGCAAGACCTCCAGCCGCTCGGCGAGCCGCTTCGACACCTTGTCCATGCGGACGGAGAGATCGACAGTCTCCAGGATCTCCTGCTTGTCCTGCGGCTTGATGTCCATATAGGCGGTGGCGAGATCAGCCAGCGCGCCGGGCGCGGTCGTACCCTGGAACATCGCCACCAACTCGGGCGGCACCTGCGGCAGAAGCTGGATCGCCTCGATCGCCTGGCGCTGCAGGTTGAGGAAGCGCGCCTCGATCTCCGGTGACGTCGTGGTCGGCTCCGGAATTTGCTGGATGCGCGCAGCCGGGAACGGCGTCCCCGGCAGGAAGTCGAGGATGCGTGCGCGCTGCACGCCCTGACAGACGATGTGATGGGTTTCGTCGGGCGCGGTGATGTAGCGAACGATGTTGGCGATGGTCGCGATCCGATAGAGGTCGTCCGGCGCGGGGTCGTCGATGTCGGGGTTGCGCTGGAGCACGATGCCGATCGGCCGCTGCTCGCGCAGCGCCTGCTGCGCGGCGGCGATCGACTTCGGCCGCCCGATCGCGATCGGTGCGATCACGCCTGGAAACAGCACCATGTTGCGGACGGGGATGACGATCAGTGCGTCGTCCGGGATTTTTGCGGCTTCGCTGGTCAGGGTGGTCTCGGTCTGTTGTTCGTTGGCCATGGTCGACCTCAGGCGGATTTGGCGAGGCGTAGCGCGACGCAGCCGTCCATCACGAAACGACTGATCGCATAGCGTCCAACTGGCAGTGCAATACGGCGCTCGAAACGCCCCTGCGGCAGCTCAAGCCGGTGGATGCGCGCGTTGCGCAGCTCCGGCGGCAGCGTGCGCCGGCCCGAGATGATGAGCACCCCGTCATGGATCACCGTTTCGACATTGTCGGGATCGACGCCGGGTAGGGCAACGAGGATCAGGAGCTCCCGGTCGGTCTCCAGCACGTCGATCGGTGGCTCCCAACAAGACTCCTGGCGGCCGAACTGCTGGCGCAGCCGCTCGCCGCGATTGAGCTGCTCCAGGGCTTCGGAAAGCATCCAGTCGAGGGGATTTTTGGGTTGCATGGCGCGGGCTCTGGGATGGAAAGGCTGCATATGGTGCGCCCCCTGCAAAAATCCAGCGCGCCTGCCGGGTAGCGGTCGCCCCCTCCGCTTCGCAATCGTTCCTCTTAGTCCCGCCGGCTCAGCATCCTGCTTGCGGTCCATTCGGCGCAGTTCGTGCTGAGCAGCGCGGCCGCGGTCCGCGCCGATCTGTCGTGGGATCAATATATTGATTTTCTTGTAATTTTCGCGCGACGCCCGGGGCGGACATATCACCCTCCGCAAAGCCGTCCGCTTTCTCTTGCGCAGCCTCATGGCTTTGACGTAACTCGGGTCGGTGAGGGCGCGGAACGCGCGCGTCGCCAGGATGCCGATCCCGATGACAAACCAGCGCATGGCCGGCGACGGCACGGCCGCAGAATAGAAGAGCCTCGCCGGTGTTCGCGCGGATCAGGCACATCGTCGATCGCAAGAGATCGCACAAGGGATCGAACAAAGCGTCGAACCGGATGCTGGTCCGCATCCGCGCCCTCCTGCGCAGCAATGAATTCTACCTGATCCCGCTCGCGCTTCTGATCGGCATCGCCACCGGCGGCGTCGTGACGCTGATGGCCGAGATCGCGCAGATTGCGCACGTCCTGATCTTCGGCATTCCCGTCGACGTGCGGCTGTCGGCGAACGCCTATGTCAGCCCGTGGGCGGCGCTGAGCGCGCCCGCCCTTGGCGGCCTGGCGCTCGGGATGATGGAATGGTCGCGGCGGCGGCTGAAGATCTCCAGCGCTGTCGACCCGATCGAGGCCAACGCGCTGCGTGGTGGCAATCTGTCCCTGCGCGACAGCGTGGTGGTCTCGAGCCAGACGCTGATCTCCAACGGCTGCGGCGCCTCCGTCGGCCTCGAGGCCGGCTACACCCAGATCGGCTCCGGCATCGCCTCGCTGCTCGGCCAGTTCTTCAACCTCCGGCGCAACGATCTCCGCCTGATCGTCGGCTGCGGCGCCGCGGCCGCGATCGCAGCCGCCTTCGGCGCTCCGATCACCGGCGCGTTCTATGCCTGCGAGCTGATCGTCGGCGTCTATGCCGTCGGCAGCGCCGCGCCGATTTTGGCTGCCTCACTCGCCGGCGCGTTGACCGCGCAGTGGCTCGGCGGCGCGCCGTACTCCATCGAGATACCGAAGGTGAGCACGGTCGGCATCGAGCAATATCTGGCGCTGATCGGGCTCGCGCTCGTCACCGGCGGCGTGGGCATCGCCGTGATGCGCTCGTCCTCGACGTTTGAGCGTCTGTTCGCCTGGCTACCGGTCTGGCTGCGCCCGGTGATCGGTGGCCTCATCGTCGGCTCCTTCGCGATCACCACCCCGCAGGTGCTGGCGGCCGGCCACGGCGCGATGGTGCTCGATCTGTTTCACGACATGACGATCGGCCTGATCGCGCTGATCATTGCGCTCAAGCTGACGGCGTGCCTGATTTCGCTGGCATCTGGCTTCCGCGGCGGCCTGTTCTTCGCCTCGCTGTTTGTCGGCAGCCTGATCGGAAAATTCTTCGCTGCCTTGCTGCTGCTGATCAGCCCCAGCTTCGCGATCGATCCGCTGGTTGCGATGCTCACGGGCATGGCGACGCTCGGGGTCGCCATCGTCGGCGGTCCCCTGACGATGTCGTTCCTGGTGCTGGAGATGACGCGCAATGTCGACGTCACCGCCGTGGTGCTGGCGGGCTGCATCGTCACCTCGATCTGCGTGCGCTTCATGTTCGGCCATTCCTTCTCGACCTGGCGCCTGCATTTGCGCGGCGAGACCATCCGCAGCGCCAACGACGTCGGCTGGCTGCGCAACCTCACGGTCGAGCGGATGATGCGGAGCGACGTCGGCAAGGTGCCGTCCTCGACGACAATCGCCGCCACACGGCGCGAGTTCGCGCTGGGCTCGCGTCCGGGCATCGTCGTCGTCAACAACGCCGACGAATATGTCGGCCTCGTCATGCTGCCCGACCTGTTCTCCAGCGACCTCGACACCATCGCCGACGACATCCAGGTGATCGAGCTCGCCCGCTACACCGACATCGTGCTGATTCCGGAGATGAACGTAAAAAGCGCGATGGCGGTGTTCGACGAGGCCGAGGCGGAGATGCTGGCGGTGGTCGAATCCGCCGACAGCCGCAAGGTGATAGGCTTCCTCACCGAGACCTTCGCCCGTCGCCGCTATGTCGAGGAGATCGACAAGGCCACCCGCGGCGTGTTGGGCTCGTTGTCGTAGCACTCAGCGGTATTGGAGGAGGGGTGCCGCGGCGCTCGCCGCCACCCGGCCTCACACTTTCCATGATGGGGTCTTGCTTTGGACAAACCGCATTGGCGATGATGAGCCAAGCGGAAATGCGACGAACGCTCTTCGGGGCGACATTGGGCTGGGGTAGGAGCGCCAATGAATTCCGTGTCAGATCCGACACAAGTCGAGCCACATTTTGTGCTGTCCGCGCGAATGGACCAAGAGCTCACACACACCTACGAGAAGATCAGAAGCGTGGATGAAGAAATTGCGCGCGCCAGCGAGCAGCTTTCCAGGCTGGAGCGCGAGGAGCGACAGGAGCGTGATGAAGCGCGCAGCCGCCCGCCGCGCGGCCGGCCAGCGCTCCGCGGCTTCGTTGGCTTGGCGCTGGCAGCGGGGATTGGCACCGCGGCCCTGGTCTCGCAATCATCCCACGGTGATGGGATCAGGCAGATGATCGCAGGCTGGGCACCGCTGCATGCTGCGCTGCCCTCACCTTCGCAAGCAGAGCCGGTGCTTGCCGCGCAGCCCGGCCTGGCGCCTGTTCAGCTGGCCCAGGCATCGCCCGCATCGCCGCAACCGGAGCCCCCCTCGCAGACCGTCCCGGAGGCGGTCGCGCCGACCGCGACCGTGCTTCCTCCGCAGGTGACGGAATTGCTCGAGAAGATGGCGAGCGATCTCGCCAACGTGCAGCAAGGCATCGAGCAGCTCAAGGCAAGCCAGGAGCAATTGAAGGCGAACCAGCAGCAGATGTCGCTCGACAACCTCAGGGTTGCCGATGAGTTGAAAGCGAGCCAGGAGCAAATGGCGCGCCTTGTTATGAAAACGCCCGATATCAAGACGTCGGTCAATGCCCCTGACCAGACGGCGGGAAAGCCTGTTCATCAGACCTCCGATCCCAACACGCGCCCGAAGACGGCCGCTGCCGCCGTGCCTCCGCCGCGCCCGGCTGCAGCATCGTCACCCAAGCCGGCGCAGGCGGGTCCCGCGCCGCATCCGGCGGTGCGACGGCCAGCTCCGGTGCAACTGGAGTCCGCACAACAATAGCTTGTCGGTGCGGCTCTTGATCTCGGCCCGCGGACGCCGTCCGTGGGGATCGAGGGGTAAATCTCACTCCAGTCGGTCGACCTGGCGCAGGATTGGGAACAGCTTCATCCACGACAGCGCCACTGCGATGGTGCCGATGCCGCCGAGCAGCGCTGCAGGCATTGCGCCGAGCAGGGCGGCGACCATGCCGCTCTCGAATTCGCCGAGCTGGTTCGAGGCGTTGATGAAGAGGAAATTGACGGCGCCGACGCGGCCGCGCATTGCATCGGGTGCGGCGAGCTGCACCAGCGCGACTCGGACGATGACGCTGATCGTGTCGGCCGTACCCATGGCCATCAGTGCAGCGATCGACAGCCACACGGTCTGCGACAGAGCGAAGACGATGGTGGCAAGCCCGAACGCGATCACCGCCTGGAACATCCGCAGGCCCGCACGACGCGCGATTGGATGGCGCGCGATCACCGCCGTCATCAGAAGTGCGCCAACGGCCGGCGCTGCCCGCATCACGCCGAGCGCCCACGGGCCGGCATGCAAGATGTCCTTGGCATAGATCGGCAACAGTGCGGTCGCGCCGCCGAGCAGCACGGCGAACAGATCGAGCGAGATCGTACCGAGGATAGCGGGATTGCTGCGCACGAACTCAAGGCCCGCGAACAATTCGGCGAGGTTCGGCGGCTCAGATTCGGCGGGACGTTCGAGCTCGATCGCACCGACGAGCACCATTGCCAGGAGTGAGCATAGCGCCATGATGCCGTAGGGCGCGCCAGGTGCGAGTGCGTAGGCGATCCCTCCGAGCGCGGGACCCGTGATCGTAGCGAACTGCCGTGTGCCGGTCGCCATGGCGGTCGCGCGCTGGAGCATGCCGTCCGGTGCGACGCCCGGCAGCAGCGCGGAGGAGGCCGGACTTTCGAAGGCGCCGGCGAATCCGAGGATGGCAAGGACCGCGAAGATCTCCGGCGCCGTCACCGCTCCCGCGAACGTGCGGACGCCGAGCCAGGCTGCAGCCAAGGCTTGGATGAGCTGGCAAAGTTGAACGATGCGGCGGCGGTCGTAGCGATCGGCCGCGTGCCCCGCGATGAAGACGAGAATGGCGCTCGGAATGAACTGCACGAGACCCGCCATGCCGAGATAGAAGGCGCTGCCGGTGAGTTCATAGATCTGCCAACCCACGGCGACGGTGGCGACGTTGTGAGCGAATTCCGAGAGCGTGCTGGAGCCGACATAGAGCAGCAGCGGGCGATGCCGCGTCAGCGTCTCGGCCGGATTTGCGGCAGAAGCCGTTTGGTCTGAAGTCATTTGATCCAAGTTCATGCGAGGTAGGGCAGGGACGGCGGGCGCGGCCGGCATCCGGTCAGCGACCACGAAGGCGACGATCCGGCGGACAGTGGCAGGACTACCAACAACAGGCGCATAGCGCGCCGGAAGTTTGCGAACCGCAACATCTGATCTCTTTGGGAAAGGACGCGCCGGTCACGTCGAACCCTGAAAATTGCATCGATCCCGACCGCGTCGGTTGATGCGTTGGTTCACGTGAAACGCTTACGGCGCCGAAGAACAGCGCGCCGGTTTCATAACGGCTCCGCTGAAGTCGATCAAGCCGGATTTGCCAGGCAGCATTACAATCGTTCAAATCGGCGCGGCGGATTGCCGCGATCGGGAAACCACATCGCTGGGTTGTGGGTTAAATATCGTTTGCTTAACTTGGTTCTTGATAGCGAACGGAGGAAGGCTCAGATGACGGATCAGGCCATGATGTCCTTGAAAAGCAGGAGCGTCCTGCTGGCTACGCTCGCTGGCCTTGCCCTCGTCGCGGCGTCGGCGGTGCCCTCGGCTGCGGCTACACGCACGCTCGCGAAGGCTGCCACAGTGGCCCCGGCATCCGCCGCTGCGACTGACTTCAGCGCCGCACGGCGCCGCTATTACCGTCGCGGACCGAGTGCTGCGGGCCTCGCCGTCATGGGCGCGGCGACTGGCCTGATCGCCGGCGCGATCGCCGAGCAGCGCCGGCAGGATTACTACGAGAACAACTATTACTACGGTCCGGGTCCGTATTACGGCCCGGGCTATTACGGCGGCGGTCCTTATTATGGTGGTCCGCGCTACTATCAGCCGTACTGATCACGAGGGCTTGCCAACAGAGTTCGCGCGGACAAGCGCGTCTCTAGCGGGGCAGCAGGTTTGTCTTGGCGAGATCGACGACTTCGTCGCCGCGGCCATTCATGACGGCACGCAGGACCCAGAGACTGAAGCCCCTGATCTGCTCCGGGGTGATCGTTGGCGGCATCGAGAGTTCCTGCTTGGCGGTGACCACATCCAGGAGTGCTGGCCCGTCATGCGTCAGGATCTCCTGTATCGCGCCCGGGAGCTCGCCTGGGTCCTCGACGCGACGACCCATGATGCCCATTGCGCGCGCCATGGCCGCAAAGTCAGGGTTCTTCAGATCGACGTTGGTGTCGACGAAGCCTGCAGCCTTCATCTCGAGCGCGACGAAACCGAGCACTCCATTGTTGAAGACGACGACCTTCACTGGCAGCTTCATCTGGGTGAGCGTGATCAGGTCTCCCATCAGCATGGTGAAACCGCCGTCGCCCGAGAGCGAAATGATCTGACGTCCTGGCTGTGCCGCCTGCGCGCCGATCGCCTGTGGCATGGCATTGGCCATGGAACCGTGCACGAATGATCCGATCAGCCGGCGGCGTCCGTTCATCTGCAGATAGCGCGCCGCCCAGACGGTCGGTGTGCCGACATCCGCGGTGAACACCGCATCGTCGGCAGCGTGATCGCTGATCAGCTTCGCGAGATATTGCGGATGGATCGGCTTGCGGCCCGGGGTGCCCTCCGCGAGCGCGTCGAGGCCTTCGCGCGCCTTCTTGTAGTGCCCAATCGCATTGTCGAGGTGCCGTCGTTCGGTCTTGACCTTCAACAGCGGCAGCAGCGCCTCGATGGTCAGCCTGACATCGCCGATTACGCCAAGATCGAGCTTACAGCGCCGGCCGAGATTTTCCGGCCTGATGTCGATTTGCGCGATCTGGCAGTCGGTCGGGAAGAACTGCTTGTAGGGGAAATCAGTGCCCAGCATCAGGAGGACGTCGCAGGCATGCATCGCTGCATAACCGGACGAGAAGCCGATGAAGCCGGTCATGCCAACATCATAGGGATTTTCGTGTTCGACATGCTCCTTGCCGCCGAGGGCGTGTACGATGGGGCTCTTCAAGGTCTCGGCCATCCGCATCAGCGGTGCGTGAGCGCCGGCGCATCCCCGGCCGCAGAACAGCGTGACGCGCTCCCTGCCGTTCAAGAGAGACGCCAGCGCCTCCAGTTCGCTGGTCTCGGGCACGATCTTCGGTGTGGACAGCGCCAGGCCCCGCGCGGTCGCCAGAGCACGTTTGGGTGGCGCGCGAAACGCGACGTCGCCAGGTATGGCCACGACCGCAACTCCGCGCAATCCGACCGCCGCGCGGATGGCATTTTCCAGCACGTAAGGCAGTTGGCTTGGATCCGAGATCAGCTCGCAATAATGGCTGCACTCCTGGAACAGATTTTGCGGATGGGTCTCCTGAAAATAGCCGCCGCCGATCTCGGCCGAGGGAATCTGGGCTGCGATCGCGAGCACCGGAACGCGGCTGCGATGAGCATCGAACAAACCATTGACGAGATGCAGATTGCCCGGTCCGCAGGACCCCGCACATACTGCAAGGCTGCCCGTCATCTCGGCCTCGCCGGCCGCGGCAAACGCTGCGACTTCCTCGTGCCGCACATGCACCCACTCGATGGTGCCACGGCGGCGCAGCGCTTCCGTGAGGCCGTTGAGGCTGTCACCGACGATACCATAGATCCGCTTGACACCCGCCTGCTCGAGCGTTGCCACGAAGAGGTCGGCCACGTTGTTGATCGCCATCACGTTCTCTCCGTATCGCTGGTGTTGTCGGGCCAACGGCCGTTTATCCGTCGAAGCTCCCCATGTGGCATGTTACACCCCATGGCCCCGCTCCGCACGATGACCGATCTAACAGTATGGTCGCGCGAGCGAGCAATCACCGCCCTGCGGGCGCCGAGAGCGCGCCGGTCGAGTAGCGCCACCAGTCGATTTCGCGTGGCTCGGTCGGCCAGACGGCAGCGTTGGAGTCGCGGAAGGACTGGGTAGCGGGGGCGGGGGCCTTGCGGGCGTGGTGGCGCTGGCTTGCCGAGGCCGTCTGGATCGTGAGGGCTGCGAGCAGCGTCGTGGCGAGCAGGGTCAGTGTTGTTGTTCGCATCATGGTCTCCCTTGTCTGACGCCGAGCGAGAGAAATGTCTCGTGCCGGTGTTGCCGCTTATCGGAGATGGCGATGCGTCTTGCCGAATATCACGGTTTCGGCCATCACGAAGCGGCGAGCCGAAATTTTGGTCGCGGCTAAATAATCGGCAATGCCGCCCGTGGCCTGATGGACTCGCCGCCCGCGATCCGCTTGAATGGGCACGAGTTGATGGATCGAGCCACAACGATGTGGAAATATTTCCTGGTCTTGCTGCTGGTGGCCTCGCCCGCCGCAGCGCAGGTCAAGCCGACACCGAAAGCCGCGACGGTGGGGCATCCCGACCCTTGCGTGCCGATCGGGCGTACCGCGGACGGCAAGCTGGTCTATTCCATGAAATGCGAAAACCTTCCGGCGGCGCCGCCGCCGCAAGCGGAACTGAAGGAGGGGCCCCTACCCGCCGCTGAGCCGGAGCCCGAGACTCGGCGAAGCGGCATTTTCGGCTGGTCGTATGACCGCAGGTAGCGCGGGGCCCTTGCATAGGTCCTGCTGGAATGCTCTTTGCTTGAAAGTTCCCCTTGGAGGGTCGAAGCCCTCCAACCCTAGAGAGATGAGATGAGCAAACTCGTTATCCGCGCCGGCGATTTCACCTTCGATGCCCGCTTCGAGGAGCAACTGGCGCCGAAGACCGTCGCTGCTTTCCGCAAGGCCATGCCGTTCGAAAGCCACATCATCCATGTGCGCTGGAGCGGCGAGGGCGTCTGGATGCCGCTCGGCGACCTCGATTTCGGCGTCGGCTACGAGAACCACACCAGCTATCCCGCGCCGGGCCAGATCATCCTCTATCCCGGCGGCATCAGCGAGACCGAGATCCTGCTCGCCTATGGCGGCGTGCACTTCGCGAGCAAGATGGGCCAGCTCGCCGGCAACCACTTCATCACGCTGACGTCGGGTCTGGAGAATCTGGCGACGCTGGGCAAGAGCGTGCTGTGGAAGGGCGCCCTGCCGATCCGCTTCGAGGAAGCCTGACTTGTCCGAGCCCCGCTATCCCCGTGATCTGCGCGGCTACGGCCGCAACCCGCCGCATCCGCATTGGCCGGACGGGGCCCGGGTCGCGGTGCAGTTCGTCGTCAATTTCGAGGAGGGCGGCGAGAACAACATTTTGCACGGCGACCGCGCGTCGGAAGCGTTCTTGTCCGACGTGCTGGGCGCGCAGCCCTGGCCCGGCCAGCGCCATGCCAACATCGAATCGATGTTCGAGTATGGCTCGCGCGCCGGCTTCTGGCGGCTGTGGCGGATGTTCACGATGCGCAAATGGCCGACCACCGTGTTCGGCGTTGCTACGGCGCTGAAACGCAATCCCGAAATCGTCGCCGCGATGCAGGAGGCGGGCTGGGACATCGCCAGCCACAGCCTGAAATGGATCGAGCACAAGGACATGACCGAGGCGCAGGAACGTGCCGAGATCACCGAGGCCATCCGCGTGCATAGCGAAGCGACCGGCGCTCGGCCGCTCGGCTGGTACACCGGCCGCTCCTCGATCAATACCAACAGGCTGCTGATGGAGGAGGGCGGCTTCCTCTATCTCTGCGACTCCTATGCCGACGATCTGCCCTATTGGATCAAGGGCGCGGGCCGCAAGCAGCTCGTCATTCCCTATACGCTCGACAACAACGACATGCGCTTCATCAACGCGCAGGGCTTTGCCGAGGGCGAGCAGTTCTTCACCTATCTGAAGGACGCCTTCGACGTGCTCTATGCCGAAGGCGAGAGCGCGCCGAAGATGATGTCGGTGGGCCTGCATTGCCGCCTGGTCGGCCGTCCCGGCCGCGCGGCAGGGCTGATGCGCTTCCTCGACTATATCGGGAAGCACGAGCGCGTCTGGGTGCCGACGCGATTGCAGATCGCGCAGCACTGGCACGACCGTCTCGCCCATCTCGCCGACGACGCATTCGAGATCTAGGCGAGGGGGCGATGTCGCAGGTCTCGCTCTCCGATCTCAACGCTGCAAGCGAGGCCGATTTCGTCGCCGCGCTTGCCAATATCTTCGAGCACTCGCCATGGATCGCCGAGCGCGCCGCGGACCAGCGGCCCTTTGCCGGCATTCATCAATTGCTCGCAGCGATGACGGCGGCGGTCGATGGAGCTGCGCCGGAATTGCGGCTGGCGCTGATCAAGGCGCATCCCGATCTGGCCGACAAGACGCAGCGCGCTGCTGGATTGACCGCGGACTCCAATGCCGAGCAGAACAGCGTTGGGCTCGACCGCTTGTCCGACGCCGAATACACGGCGTTCGAACGCATCAACAATGCCTATCGCGCAAAGTTCGGCATCCCCTATATCGTGTGCGTGCGCCGCCACACCAAGGATTCGATCCTGCGCGATTTCGAGCAGCGTCTGCCGAATGATGCCGCGACCGAGACGCAGCGTTCGATCGCCGAAATCTGTCGCATCTCGGCGCTGCGACTGGACCAGCTCGTGGTTGCTGACGATCGTCTGAAGGTCCACGGCAAGCTCTCAACCCACGTGCTCGACAATCACAGCGGCACGCCCGCGCCGGGCATCGCGGTCGAACTCGTCGAGCTCGCGGCCCTTGGCGAAAGCCGCATCATCGCGCGCGCGGTGACCAACCATGACGGTCGCACCGATCAGCCCTTGATCGGTGGTCGTCCCTTGCCGATCGGCCGCTACGAGCTTCGCTTCAGTGTTGGCAAATATTTTGCTGCGCGCGGCGTGCCGACGTCGGACCCGCCGTTCCTCGACGAAATCCCGCTGCGTTTTGCGATCAGCGAGCCCGAGGGCCACTATCACGTGCCGCTGCTGGTCACGCCCTGGAGCTATTCGACCTATCGCGGGAGCTAGCCGCCGAACTTTTCGTGCAGTGCCGGGAACAGGCGGTCCGGCTTGAACGGTGTCGACGTAAAACGAATGCCGGTGGCATCCGCGATGGCATTGCCGAGCGCGGCAGAGACGGGATTGTACGGACTTTCGCTCATCGATTTTGCGCCCATCGGTCCGATCGTGTCTGATGTCTCGGCGAAAAGCACTTCCGTGTGCGGCACGTCGGCGAAGGAGGGTAGGTGATAGTCGCGGAATTTGGCGTTGATGATGCGCCCCTGCGCGTCGATCACCATCTCCTCGTACATCGCTGCCCCCAGAGCCTGTGCTACGCCGCCCTCGACCTGGCCGCGGCACTGCATGGGATTGGCGACGACGCCAGCATCGGCCGCCTGCACGCTCTTGAGAATTTTCAACTGGCCGGTGGCCTTGTTCACGGCCACGCGAAAACCCTGCACGTTGAACGCGACCGAGCGCGGGGTGCCCTGAGAATTGCCGCTCGCGGCGAGCACCTCGCCTTGCTCCTGCGCGTTGCTCGCAAGATCAGCAAAGGAGATTCGCCTGACGCCGCTGACGATGGAATTGTCGTCGAGTGTGCAGGTTGCGGCATCGCATAGCCACGCCTCGGCTGCGGCTGCCTTCAACATGTTCGCAAGACGCTCCGCCGCCGCATGCGTCGCCTTGCCGGCAACGAAAATGCCGGCGCTGCCATAGGCGCCGGTGTCGTGACCGCCATGAACAGTGTCGGATTGCTTGAGGCGGATGTTGTCCACAGTGGTCGCGAGCGCGGTGGCCGCAATCTGCCGGTGCACAGTGCTGGTGCCGTTGCCGAACTCGGCGGTGCCGACGGTGAGATCGAAGCTGCCGTCGTCGTTGAGCGCGATCATCGCGTCCGCGATGTGCCCGGCCGGCGGCACGGTGTCGATCATGGTCAGCGCGATGCTCTCGCCAATCAGCCAGTCCGGCGACAAATCGGGCCGGGGCGCATCCGCCTGCATCGCGCGCTCGACCAGATCGAGGCATTGGTCGAGCCCGTAGGAGCCATAGGCGACGTCGTGATACTCCGACGGGGGTGGCGACAGCATGGGATCACCGGGCCTGACGACGTTGCGGCGGCGGATGTCGTATGGGCTGACGCCGAGCTGCCTTGCCAGCTCGTCGATCGCCGCTTCCACCGCTACCAGCGTCTGGGGCAGGCCATAGCCGCGAAATGCGCCTGCGGGCACCGTGTTGGTGTAGACCGCGACTGCGTCGACCTTCTTGTTCGGACAATTGTAGACGCTGATCGACTCGGCCACCGAGTGGCCTAGCACCGGACCGGCATGATTGCCATAGGCGCCGGTGTTGGAGAGCACATCGAGTTGGAGCGCCGTGAGCTTGCCGTCCGCATCGGCGCCGGCCTTGATATGGACGCGCATCGGATGGCGCGTCGACGTCGCGATGAACTGCTCCTCGCGCGTCAGCTCGAGCTTGACGGGCCGCCCCGTCTTCAGCACGGCGAGCGCCAAGATGTCCTCGACGAACATCTCCTGCTTGCCGCCAAAGCCGCCGCCAACGCGCTCGCAGAACACGCGGACCTTGTCCATCGGCAGATCGAAAATGTCAGACAGCGCGCGCCGCGTCAGGAACGGCACCTGCGTGGAGGAGCGGACGTTGAGCACGCCGGACGGGTCGAGCCAGGCAAGCCCGCCATGCGTTTCCAGCGCTGCATGTTGCACGCGCTGGGTCGTGAAGGTGCCCTCGTAGGTAACGGCGGAATTCGCGAGCGCCGCTGCGACATCGCCAAACTCGCCATGAATCTCCGCGACGATGTTGCGCTTTGCGTTTGCGACGCGATGTTCGGTTGTGCGGTCGGGATGAATAACCGGCGCGCCCGGCGCCATCGCCTGCTCGGGGTCGACGACGGCAGGCAGGACGTCATAGGTGACCTCAAGGCGCCGGCACGCTTCCTCTGCGGCGGCCTCGGTCTCCGCCACGACGGCGGCGACCTTTTGGCCGACGAAACGGACGACGTCGTCAAGGACGCGCGTATCCTCGGGGTCCATCCAGTCCTTTTCGTGCCGCGCGGTCGAGAACAGGCGGTCGGGTACGTCCTCGTGGGTCAGCACCGTGTGGACGCCGGGAACGTTCAATGCCGCGGACTTGTCGATCGAGGCGATCTTCGCGTGCGGATGCGGAGAACGCAGGAGCTTGATGTGGAGAAGGCCATCGATCTCGGTGTCGAAGGTGTAGCGCGCCTTGCCGCGCACGATGTCGGGGCCGACGGGCACGGGAAGGCTGCGGCCGAACGCGCCGCCGGCCTCGACGCCATCGTCGACATTGATCTTACCGTCGAGCGCATCCGCGATCGCGCGATAGCCGGTGCAGCGGCAGATGTTGCCCTTCAGCGCCGCGCCGAGTTCGGTGCGCTGCGCCTGGTTCAGCGACGCACAGGTCAGGATCATGCCGGCGGTGCAGAAGCCGCACTGAAACCCTTGCGCGTCGAGAAAGGCCTGCTGCATCGGATGCGCGCCGTCGTCGCCGCCCAGTCCTTCGATGGTGGTGATCGCGCGGCCCTCGGCGCGGAAGGCCGGGATCAGGCAGCTGTGCACGGGCTCGCCATCGACCAGCACGGTGCAGGAACCGCAATCGCCGGCGTCGCATCCTTTCTTGACGCCGAAGTGCCCGAGCTCGCGCAGGAAGGTTCGCAGGCATTGGCCTGCGCGAGGCCTCTCCGAAAACGGCTTGCCGTTGATCTCGAAGCTCATTGGTGCGCGCTATCCAGCAATTCGCGACGGATCTCCTCGGCAAGGTGCAGCGTCATGTGCTTGCGCCAGAACGGCTTGCCGTGGACGTCGTCATGATAGAGGCCGTCGGTGATTTCGACCGCGATGGCTGCGCTCAAAGCTTTCGCATCGGGCGGCTTCGGAAACGGCAATCGGATCGGGCGCACGGTCGATGCAGTCACCGTCAGGTTCAGCGTACCATCGCCATCGAGACTGCCGATCAACAGCGCTGCGGAGCGGCCGACCGGCGTCAGCGAGATCTGGCGGAACGCCGAACGTCGCTTCAGCGCCGCGAGGGGGATATCGATTTGCCGCAACAGGTCGCCCGGCATCAGGCGGTTGCGCTGGTTGCCGGTGACGAAATCGAGGACGGGAAGTTTCTGCTCGCCGCCGCCGGCCTTCCAGATCGTGCAGACGCCGTCGAGCGCCGAGGTCAGCGAGATCATCGGACCTGCCGGCAGTGACATACAGAGATTGCCGCCGACCGTCGCCGTCTTCCAGATCTTGAACGAGGCGAGGAAGGCGCGGCAGCATTGGCTGATCAGCGGTGCGGCGAGCCACTCGGGCGGACTGGTCAGCGTATCGAGCTCTGCGATGGTGCAGGTGGCCGCGATCGTCAGATGGGTATTCGTGATGGTCAGTGCCGGCCATTTGAGGTCAGCGAGATCGATCAACCGGGACAGGTGGGCCTGCGGCTCCGAAAACAGCCAGGTTCCGCCCGCGAGCCAAGCATCACCTGCCGTCCAAGCGGGCAGTTGGGCACGGCTCTCCGGATGGGCCACCGACGTGATGGTATTCAAGTCCATGAGTACGCCAACGCCTTAGATAGGATCGATCGCCTGAAAAGGAGTCTTGCAAGTCCGGAGCCAAGTCGCAACAAGGACGCAAGCGGCTGGCCTTCGCCTTGCAGGCGAAAATGCCGGCCAACGTCAGGAGAAACGGGATCATGGATAACGCAAAGCCGGTCTGGATCAAGGATCCGCTCGCCATTCTGGCCGACGGTGCCGAGCGCGGCATCGTGGTGCAGGATGGCCGGATCATCGAGCTTGTGCCCGCCGGCGGCAAGCCCGCAGCGGACGCCGAGGTCATCGATGCGGGCGAGCATGTCGTGCTGCCGGGGCTGATCAACACGCATCATCACTTCTACCAGACGCTCACGCGCGCGCTGCCGGCAGCGATGGACCGTGAGTTGTTTCCCTGGCTCAAGGCGCTCTATCCGGTCTGGGCGCGGATGACGCCGGAGGCGCTCCAGCTCGGTGTCACCGTGGCGATGTCGGAGCTGTTGCTGTCGGGCTGCACCACAACGACGGATCATCACTACGTGTTCCCCACAGGCTTGGAGGACGCTGTCGACCTCGAGGTCGCCGTTGCGAAGCGGCTTGGCGTGCGCGTGCTGCTCACGCGCGGCTCGATGAACCTGTCGCAGCGCGACGGCGGCCTGCCGCCTGACAGCGTGGTGCAGGACGAGGACACGATTCTCGCCGACAGCGCGCGGGCGGTCGCAAAGCATCACCAGCACGGCGCGGATGCGATGGTACAGATCGCACTCGCGCCATGCTCGCCGTTCTCCGTGACGACGTCGTTGATGCAGGCCACCGCCGATCTCGCCGACAAGCTCGATGTTCGTCTGCACACCCATCTCGCCGAGACCGAGGACGAGAACAGGTTTTGCGAGCAGATGTATGGCTGCCGTCCGCTCGATTATCTCGAGCAGTGCGGCTGGCTCAATGCGCGGACCTGGCTCGCTCACGGCATCTTCTTCAATGGCGATGAGATGAAGCGTCTGGGCAAGGCGAAGACGACCATCAGCCACTGTGCCTGCAGCAACCAGCTTCTCGCGTCCGGCTGCTGTCCGGTCTGCGAGATGGAGGAGGCCGGTGTCGGCATCGGACTGGGGGTCGACGGCTCGGCCTCCAACGATGCGTCCAACCTGATGCAGGAGGTGCGCTCCGCGTTCCTGCTCCAGCGTGCCCGCTATGGCGTGACGAGGATCAGTCACAAGGACGCACTGCGCTGGGCTACCAAGGGCTCGGCCGCCTGCGTCGGCCGTCCCGAGCTCGGTGAGATCGCGGTCGGCAAGGCCGCCGATCTCGCGCTCTACAAGCTCGATGAACTTCGCTTCTCGGGCCATGGCGATCCGATTGCGGCCGTTGTGCTCTGCGGTGCGCATCGGGCTGATCGGGTCATGGTTGCGGGCAAATGGGCCGTGGTTGACGGTGCGATTCCGGGCCTGGACGTCGCCGACCTGATCCGCCGCCACAGCGCGGCGGCCCGCGCGATGCAGGCAGGCTAGGCGGGCAGGATAGAGAAGAGGGGGCAACCACCATTGCCGGGTATTGGTGGCTACCCCCTCAGACCTCCTCCGGGAGGGAGCAGGTGATTTTACCGATGCAAGAAGCGTGCTACTTGCCCGGCACCTTGTCGTCGATGCCCTTGACGTAGAAGTTCATGCCGAGGATCTGGCCGTCATCGAGGTGATCGCCGCCCTTGCATTCAACTTCCTTGCCGTCCTGCCCGACGACCGGACATTTGAACGGCAGCACCTTGCCGTCGATGATGCCGGCCTCGGTGTCCATCGCTAGCTTTTTCACGTCGTCAGGCATGTTGGTATAGGGCGCCATCACCACCATCTTGGATTTCAGCCCGCCCCAGACGTCCTCGGACTTCCAGGTTCCGTCGAGCTCGGCCTTGACGCGCTCGATATAATAGGGCGCCCAGTTGTCGATGATCGACGTGAGCTGGGTCTTGGGCCCGAACTTGATCATTTCGGAGTCTTGGCCGAAGGCGAGCTTGCCGCGCTCGGAGGCGATCTGCATCGCCGCCGGGCTGTCGGTGTGCTGCATGATGACGTCCGCGCCCTGGTCGATCAGCGCCTTGGCGGCATCGGCTTCCTTACCCGGGTCGAACCAGGTGTTCACCCAGATGATCTTGACCTTGATGTTGGGGTTGACGGTTTGCGCGCCGCGCATCGTGGCATTGATGCCCATGATGACCTCGGGAATCGGGAACGAGCCGATGTAGCCCAGCACGCCGGCCTTCGACATCTTGCCCGCTATGATGCCCTGGATGTAGCGGCCCTCGTAGAACCTGCCGTTGTAGATAGACATGTTCTTGTCGCGCTTGAAGCCGGTCGCGTGCTCGAAATGCACGTTGGGATATTTCTTCGCGACCTTGAGCGTCGGGTCCATGTAACCGAACGACGTCGTGAAGATCAGCTTGTTGCCGGCACGGACCAGCTGCTCGATGGAGCGTTCGGCGTCCGGCCCCTCGGAGACGTTCTCGAGATAGGTCGTCTCGATCTTGTCGCCGAACTCCTTCACCAGCGCTTGGCGCGCGAGCTCATGCTGATAGGTCCAGCCCAGATCACCAACCGGGCCGAGATATATGAAACCGACTTTCAGCTTGTCGGCGGCAGAGGCTGCGCCGATGCTGCCGGCGAGCAAGAGCCCCGCGACAGCCGCAAGAAGTGTTTTCCTCATCGTCAATCTCCAAACAGTCGGGGAAAGCTACACTCCGCAGCGTGCACGCCCCATCGTGCACGTTGCGGAAAAACTCTAACGATCGGGCACAAAGACAGTGCCAAGCGCGGCCGGCGCGGTCGAGCCGCCCGTGCGCGCCCGGGAGAGCAGGACCAGAACGATTACGGTCGCAAGATAAGGCAAGGACGACATCAGTTGCGAGGGAATGCCGATTCCCCAGCCTTGCGCGTGCAATTGCAGGATGCTCACCGCGCCGAACAGATAGGCGCCGACGACAAGACGTCCCGGCCGCCATGACGAGAATACCACGAGCGCGAGCGCGATCCAGCCGCGGCCCGCGGTCATGCCGGGAATGAAGAAGGGTGTGTAGGCCAGCGGCAGATAGGCGCCTGCAAGTCCCGCGCAGGCGCCGCCAAACATTATGGCCAGTGTCCTGATGCGCAGGACCGGATAGCCTAGCGCATGCGCGGAGATGTGGTTATCGCCGCAGGCGCGAAGGATCAGCCCGGCGCGCGTGCGGTAGAGGAACCACCAGACACCGACGATCAGTGCCAGCGAGAGATAGACGAAACCATCTTCTCCGAACACGACGCGGCCGATCAGGGGAATGTCGGTAAGATACGGAATATTGAGGTGCGCCGCCGGCGTGATGCGCATGCCGACGAAGCCGGCGCCGATCAGGCCTGACAGGCCGATGCCGAGAATGGTGAGCGCCAGTCCTGTCGCGACCTGATTGACGGCGAGGCCGAGCGTCATCAACGCAAAGATCAGTGACATCAGCGTGCCCGCGAGGATGCCGCAGAGCGCGCCGATGATGATTGAGCCACTCAGCCAGGCACCACCGAAGCCGCAGGCCGCGCCCATGATCATCATGCCTTCGACGCCGAGGTTGAGGACGCCGGAGCGCTCGGTGACGAGTTCGCCCGTTGCCGCGATCAAAAGCGGCGTCGAGGCGGCAAGCACCGACAGGATGATGGCTTCAACCAGTTCCACGGGCCACCTGACGGTTCGGGAAGACCAGCCGAAAGCGGTAGAGGATCAGGGAATCGCAGGCCAGCACGTAGAAGAGCAAAATCCCCTGAAAAACCTTGGTGACATCCAGCGGGATCTTCATTGCGATCTGGGCCTGTTCGCCACCGATGAAGGTCAATGCGAGGAAAAGGCCTGCAATTAATATTCCAATCGGATTCAGCCTGCCGAGGAAGGCGACGATGATGGCGGTAAATCCGTAGCCTGGCGAGATGCCGGGCTGGAGATGCCCGACCGGGCCGGCGACCTCGATGATGCCGGCAAGACCGGCAAGCGCGCCCGAGACGGCGAAGGTCAGGATGATCAGCTGGTTGGCCTTGAAGCCGCCGAACCGCGCCGCTCGCGGCGCAGCGCCGACCACGCGGATCTCGAACCCCTTGATGGTTCGTCCCAGCAGCACCGCAGCTGCCGCTACGACCAGGAGTGCGATGATCGAGCCGAGATGAAGCCGCCCACCTTCGATCAGCACCGGGACCGTCGCCACGGGATCAAACTCGGCCGTGGTCGGGAAGTTGAAGCCGTGCGGATCGCGCCAGGGGCCACGGACGAGATAGTCGAGGAAGAGGTCGGCAACATAGACCAGCATCAGGCTGGTCAGGATTTCGCTGGCGCCGAACTTAACCTTGCAGATGGCCGGGATCAGCGCGTAGAGCGCTCCTGCGATCGCGCCGAGCAGCAGCATCGTCGGCAGCACCCAGGCGCCGGCGTCGGTGCCCTGCGTCCTCACCGCGATCCAACTTCCGGCGACGGCGCCGATCAAGAACTGCCCTTCGGCGCCGATATTCCACGCGTTCGCGAGATAGCAGAGCGACAGTCCGATCGCGATCATCACCAGCGGCGTCGCCTTCACTGCGATCTCCTGGAGCGAGTAGCCGTCGGTCAAAGGCGCGATGAAGTAGGCTTGGAGGGCAAGCAGCGGATTCTTGCCGAGGACCGCGAACAGGATGCTCATGGTCACGATCGTCAGGCCGATCGCGATCAGCGGCGAGACCAGCGCGATCGCGTTGGAGCGCTCGGCGCGCTTCTCAAGCACGAGCTGCATGCTCGACCTCCTTCTGATCCAGGCTGCTGCCGCCCATCAATAGGCCGAGCTTCTCGCGTGTCGCTTCGCGGGCCGCGAGCGGCGGCGACAGCCGGCCGTGGAACATCACGGCGATACGGTCGGCGATTTCGGCGAGCTCGTCGAGATCCTGGCTCGTCACCAGCACCGCCGCGCCGCTGGCGGCGAGATCCAGGAGCGCCTGGCGGATGACGGCGGCCGCGCCTGCGTCCACGCCCCAGGTCGGCTGGCTCACCACCAGCACGGCCGGGTTGCGCAGGATCTCGCGACCGACGATGAATTTTTGCAGATTGCCGCCGGAGAGGCTGGCCGCTTCCGGATCCCGCTTGGCCTTGCGTACGTCGAAGGTTTCGGTCGCCTTGTCGACGGTTTTCAATGTGGCCGCCGTGTCGATGAAACCGTGCCTGACCATGCCGCTTGCGGCGTGGCCCGTCAGCAGTGCGTTTTCCGACAATCGCATGCGCGGCGCGGTGCCGTGGCCGAGACGCTCCTCGGGGACGAAAGCCGCGCCGAGCTTGCGGCGCTGGGTGATCGACAAATGGCCGGCGGCGATACCTTCGATCACCACCGTGCCGGGATCCTTCGACAGCCGCTCGCCCGACAAGGCCGCGAAGAGCTCGTCCTGGCCATTGCCGGCGACGCCTGCGATGCCCAGGATCTCACCGCCCTTGAGCTCGAGCGAGATGTGCTCGAGCCGCACGCCGTGCGGCTCGTCGGGGGCGAGCGTGAGATCGTTGACAACGAGCCGCGGTACCGTTGTCTGCCTGCCGGCCGCAGCCCTGACCTCCTTGATCTCGCCGCCGACCATCATGCGGGCGAGCGAGGCTGCCGTCTCTTGCCGTGGATTGCAGGTCGCTACCTTCCTGCCGCCGCGCAGGATGGTGGCGGTGTCGCACAGCCGCTTCACCTCTTCGAGCTTGTGGCTAATGTAGAGGATGGCGTGGCCTTCGGCCTTGAGGCGTTCGAGCACGATGAAGAACTGGTCGGCCTCCTGTGGCGTCAGCACGGCGGTCGGCTCGTCCAGGATCAGGAATTTGGGGTCTTGCATCAAGGCGCGCACGATCTCGATGCGCTGACGCTCGCCGACCGACAATTGCCAGACCTCGCGCTTGGGATCGAGCGGCAGGCCGTAGGTCCTGGAGAGCTGCTCCAGCCGTGCCGACATGTCCTTGAAGGATTCCTTGCCGTCGAGCCCGAGCGCCACGTTCTCGGCGACGGTGAGATTCTCGAACAGCGAGAAATGCTGGAACACCATGCCGATGCCGCGGCTGCGGGCCTCCGACGGACCGGACAGAACGATGCGCTCGCCCCGCCAGCGAATCTCGCCGGCGCTCGGCTGGATCAGGCCGTAGATCGCCTTGACCAGCGTCGACTTGCCGGCGCCGTTCTCGCCGAGCAGGGCATGGATCTCCCTGGGGAAGACATCAATGTCGATCGACGCGTTGGCGACGAAGTCGCCATAGCGCTTGGTGAGCCCGATCGTCTGGAGCAGCGGTGGCTCCCCGGTATGCAGGCTGTTGGGCATCGCGTCTGACATTCGCCGTCACGTGGGTCGAGTAAAGTGTCTCTGCCTCAATAGTGAGCTAGTTTGATCCGCCGCGTAAGTAGCGAAAAAACGTCATGCCTTGCTCAACGCTTCGGCAAACGAGGGGATTCGCTGTCCATTCGCGATTCTCAGGCGGCAGTTTTAGCGAGTCCGTAGTTGTGCTGTAAGGGTCTGTTGCAAATTTGTGACGGTCCAAACCCAAAACGGAACCGCCTGTGCAGCGTTGATGCCAAGTTGGGCAAGTGATGCGTTCGGCTTGTATGCTTTGCGCTGATGCGATGCCCCCGTGCACTCGAGCCCGCTTTCTCGTTTTTTGCCACGCACAAAAGGCAAATGAAAACAATCGGGATACTCCGGCAACCGCTTGCGCGCGGTTCTGGGGCGAAGCGCGCTGCCGCGCGTGAAGCTTGGCGCAAAAATCCTGAACCCGGTGAGCCTTCTGCTGAAACCTGCAGCAGGCGTTGAAACAAGTTGAGGCTTCTCACCTCTGGGGAACGGCGCAAGTGTCGCACCCAACGGGGCTTGATTTCTAAAGCTTCAACATTGGGGGTGTTCAGGATGTCGTTTCGTTTCAAGGCAATTGCAGCAACGGCGCTGTCTCTTGCTACGCTAGCCACCGGCGGCTTGGCTCATGCGGCGGATCTTCCGGTCAAGGCCGCAAAGAAGGCTTCGGATCTTCCGTTCTTCCTGGTGATCGACGACCGGGTGTCGTTCTCGTATATGCCGAAGGGCACCGACCCCGGCATGTGGAGCGTGCGCCCGGACGGAAGCATCAACGGCACCACGCCCAAGCAGGTCTACTCCTTCACGCATTTCGACCTCTGGGCCTACGGCACCAACTTCTTCACCATCTCGATGTTCAAGTCGGGTCACAACGACCCGGCCAGCCCTTGCGTTGCGCCCGGCGTGACCATCACCGGCGGCGCCGCCGACTGCGCTGGTGCGACGGAGATCTACGGCCTGTTCCGTTCGACCTTCGGCTGGAACGAGCTGTTCAACACCAAGGCCTTCACCGCCGGCCCACTGCACAACATCTCGTTCGAAGTCGGTATGGACGGCAACACCGAGAACAACTTCCTCGCGCCCGCCAAGCGCGATGTCGTGGCCGGTCTGCAGTTCGCCTTCGATCTTCCCTACAAGGGCTATATCAACGTCGCGCCGTTGATGTACTGGGAGTTCTCGAACCACAACGCCTTCACCCAGTGTGGCCTGTTCGTCGCTGGGCCGGCGGGGGTTGTCTGTAACTCGGACGGCAATGTCAGCTACAACCCGACCTGGGCGGTCGAGATCAACTACTACATGGACCTGGGCTTCCTGCCGCCGAACATGCAGTACTGGTCGATCAGCGGCCGTGCCGGCTGGTATGGACCGAAGGGCGACTCCAATGGCCTTCCTGCGCTCTCGGGCGTCGGCCGGTTCTCCACCGCGTCCAAGACCGAGCTGAATAGCGAGCCGATCCGCCTGACCTTCGACGCCTCGAAGGCGGCGTGGGGTGATAAGTACTCGCACTTCGTCGACCTCTGGGTTGCCTACCGCTACTGGCAGAACAAGTTCGGCCTCGACCACAACGCCATGCCCGGCGTTTGCACCGTCGCCGCCACCGGCCAGAGCACCAAGAGCTGCACCGAGTCCACGGTCTATGGCGGTGTCACTCTGAAGTTCTGATCGAAGCTCTCTGCTGAGGACGGAGCCGCACAGGAATGCGCGGCGCCGTTCGCGCATGAGACGTAGAATTGTAGGGTGGGGTTAGCGAAGCGTAACCCACCTCTTCTGCCTCCGCGGACATAGACAGTGGTGGGTTACGCCTTCGGCTAACCCACCCTACGATTGAGGCGCTGGCTACTTCGACCACACGCCGTCGTGCAGGGCTTCGGCTTCGTCTTCCAGGAGCGGACCAACGACCTCGGTTGGCCGCTGGCCGCTGGCAAAGACCTCGCGGCAGGGTAGATCGAGGGTCGGGTTTTCCGCGTGATTGCCGGTGACGCCGCGCAACCGATGCTCGCTCAAGGCATAGACCACGCGGCCGATGCCGGCCCAGTAGATTGCGCCTGCGCACATTGCGCAGGGCTCGGCGGAGGAATAGAGCGTCGACTTGGCGAGCACGTCGTGGCTCAGCGTGCGGCAGGCTTGCGTCGCGGCGAGGCGTTCGGCGTGCGCGGTGCCGTCGTGGTCGGGCATGTAGCCGTTCTCAGCCTCGATCAGCACGTTGCCGTCCACATCGACCACGAGGCAGCCGAACGGGTGGTTGCCGTGGGTGAGGGAGCGGCGGGCGACCTCAAACGACAGCCTCAAGAAGTGATCGTCGCGTTCCGATGCGCCGCTCATCGCTGCTCCGCGGTTAATGTCCCGCCATGTGCCGGCCGACCACGGTGAGGTCGGCTTCGCTGGTTCGTGCTTCATACACGAATTCGCCGTGGAACATCACCACCAACCGGTCGGACAGCTCGAGCAATTCGTCGAGATCCTCGCTGACCAGCAGCACCGCCGCGCCACGATTGCGCGCAGCCATGATCTCTGCGTGGATTTGCGCAACCGCCGCGAAATCGAGGCCGAAGCAGGGATTGGCGGCAATCAGCACCTCGACGTCGCCGCCGAGCTCGCGCGCCAGCACCGAGCGCTGGACATTGCCGCCTGACAGCGCCGAGATCGGCGTGTCCGGTGTGCGCGTCTTGATTTTGTATTGCGCGATCTTCTTCCTCGCGTCGTTGCGGAATGCGCCGCGGTTGAGCCACCAGCCGAGGCTCGCAAAGGGCGCTCGGTCGAACTCGCGGAAGGCGATGTTGTCGGCGACGCTCATGCCGCCGACGCAGGCGTTCTTGAGCGGCTCCTCCGGCAACAGTGACATTTTGTGCCGGCGCATCTCCTCGCGGCGCGCGTGATAGGGATCGTCGGCGACGCGGATTTCGCCGCTCTCGCGGTCGCGCTGGCCGGCCAGCACCTCGACGAGCTGGCGTTGGCCGTTGCCTGATACACCGGCGATGCCGACGATCTCGCCGGCGCGCACCGTGAGGGAGACGTCGTGCACGGCAATCGCGCCGGCATCGTCGAGCGCGCGGACCTTTGCCAACTCCAGTCGCGCCTGGCCTGTTTCGCCCGTGCGCGGGGGCTGCACGGTCAACTGCTCGGCGCCGATCATGGTTCGCGCCATGGCATCGGGCGTGAGCTCGGCAACCTTGCCCTGGCCGGCGAGCTTGCCGCGCCGCAGGATCGTCACCTCGTCGGCGAATGCCATGACCTCGCGGAATTTGTGCGTGATCATCAGGATCGTCAGCTCGCCCTTGACCACCATGCCGCGAAGCATGCCGAGCACCTCGTCGGCTTCGGCCGGCGTCAGAACCGAGGTCGGCTCGTCCAGGATCAGGAAGCGCCGCTTCAGATAGAGCTGCTTGAGGATCTCGCATTTCTGCCGCTCGCCGGCGGAGATGTCGGAGACCTTCGCGTTGAGCGGTACCTGGAACGGCATCCGCGCCAGAAACGCCTCAAGCTCCTTCTTCTCTTTGCTCCAATCCACCACTGCCGGAACGTCGTCGCGGGCAAGCACGAGATTTTCGGCAACCGTCATCGCCGGCACCAGGGTAAAATGCTGGTAGACCATGCCGAGCCCGAGCGCATGGGCATCCCTGGGATTGCCGATCGTCTGCTGGCGGCCGCCGATCAGAATATCGCCTTCGGTGGCGTGGTAGTAGCCCATGATGCATTTGACGAGCGTCGACTTGCCAGCGCCGTTCTCGCCGAGCAGGGCGTGGAACGAGCCCGGCCGGACCTTCAGCTCCACATTGTCCAGCGCCAGGAAATCTCCGAAGCGCATGGTCATGGCGAGCGCCTCGACGCCGAAGGCGCCTGCGGGCGGTGGCGTCTCCCCGATGATCACGAAATCGCTCCGATCAGCGCGTTCGAGGTTGAAACCGCGCCGAACACGCCGCCCTGCATCTTGATCATCTTCAGCGCGTGGTCGTGGTTGCTTTTGTCGGTCGCGCCGCAGCAATCGTGCAGCAGCACGCATTCGAAGCCGCGGTCATTGGCCTCGCGCATGGTGGTGTGAACGCAGACGTCGGTGGTGATGCCTGTCAGCACGATGTTCTCGATGCCACGCACGCGCAGGATCAGTTCGAGATCGGTGGCGCAGAACGAGCCCTTGCCGGGCTTGTCGATGATGGGTTCATCCGGCATCGGTGCGAGCTCGGGGATGATCTCCCAGCCGGGCTCGCCGCGCGCGAGAATACGTCCGCACGGGCCGGGATCGCCGATCCCGGCGCCGATCTGCCGCGAGCGCCAGCGCTTGTTGGCGGGCAGATCAGCGAGATCGGGGCGATGGCCTTCGCGAGTATGTATGATGTGGAAGCCCTGCTTGCGCATCACCGCGAGCAGCTTCTTGATCGGCTCGATCGGCGCTCGCGTCAACGACAGGTCGTAGCCCATCTTGTCGACATAGCCGCCGACGCCGCAGAAATCGGTCTGCATGTCGATGATGATCAGCGCCGTGTTCTCTGGTCGCAGATCGCCGTTATAGGGCCAGGCGTAGGGCTCGGACTTGATATGGCGCTCGGGCATTGTTGGCTCTCTGCGGCTCTAGAGCATGATCCGGAAAAGTGTGCGGCGGTTTTCCGAAAAGATCATGCTCAAACAAAAGGAGCTAAGGCGCGATAATCATTCATCGCGCCTTAGCGGGTGATCGACAATTCGGCCGGCGCGCCTGTCAGCGTGCGCTTCGGCGAGCAGGTGATGATCATGATCGCCAGCGTCAGGATGTAGGGCGCGGCGTTGAAGAGGTGATAGCCGGAGGTGACGCCGACCGATTGCAGCGCGGGGCCGAGCGCCGCGGCGCCGCCGAAGGCGAGCGAGGCCCACAGGCACAGCATCGGATCCCAGCGCGCGAAGATGACGAGCGCGACCGCCGTGATGCCCTGTCCGGAGGACAGTCCCTCGTTCCAGCTTCCGGGATAGAACAGCGACAGGAACGAGCCGCCGATACCGGCGAGGAAGCCGCCGACCATGGTGGCGCGCAGCCGGATCAGGAGCACGGAATGGCCCATGGCGCGCGCGGCGTCCGAGCTTTCGCCGGCGGTGCGGATGAGCAGGCCCCAGCGCGTCGTACGGAACGCCCAGTAGAGGATGGGCGCGAGCGCGACACCGATCAGGAACATGACGTTGATGCGAAGCGCCGCCCGGACCTGCGGGATATCGCTCCACCAGCCGAAATCGATCGCGGGCAGCCGCGGCGCGGTTGGCTCGATCAGCGGTTTGCCGAGATAGAAGGCGAGGCCCGTGCCGAACAGCATGAGCGCGATGCCGACCGCGATGTCGTTGACGCGCGGCAGCGAGCAGATGCCGGCATGCAGCGCGCCCAGCAACGCGCCGGTAACACCGGCGGCGAGCACGCCAAGCCAGGGCGAGCCGGAAAGATAGGAGATGCCATAGGCGCTCATCGCACCCATCACCAGCGTACCTTCGAGGCCGAGATTGATGCGGCCGGAACGCTCGGTGATGCATTCGCCCAGGCTCACGAACAGGAACGGCGTAGAGACGCGAATGGCGCCGCCGAACACCGCGAGCGGCACGGTCCAGAGTCCGATCGAGCTATCCGCCATCTCAGGACTTCCCCTTGAGAAAACCGATGCGTCCGTACAGCGCATCGCTTGCCAGCACGAAGACGAAGATGATGCCCTGAAGCACAAGCACGGACGCATCCGGCAGCCCCAGGCGGCGCTGCAACAGCCCGCCGCTGGCGCTGATGCCGCCGAGCAGGATGGCGACTGGAATGATCGCAAGTGGATTTTGCCGCGCGAGGAAGGCGACCAGGATTCCGGTGAAGCCATAGCCGGCGGCGAGGTTGGCATTGGTGCGGCCCTGCACGGCCGCGACCTCGACCATGCCGGCGAGCCCCGCCGCGCCGCCGGCGACAAAGCAGATCGTGAGGATGAGCCTGTTGACGCTGAGCCCGACGATCTTTGCAGCGCGAATGTTGCCGCCGGCAACCCGCGCGGCGAAGCCGAACACAGTGTGGTAGATCAAGATGTAGGCGGCGATCGTGGCGACCAGGCCGAAGACGAGCCCCCAATGGACGTCGGTGCCGGGGATGCTGCCGATCATGTTGGCCGCGCCGATCTCGCGCGTTGAGGGCTTGTTGAGGCTCGCGGGGTCACGCATCGCGCCTTCGACGAGATGGTTGAGGATGGCGAGCGCGATATAGACGAGCAACAGGCTCGATATTGTCTCGTTGACGCCGCGATATTGCCGCAGCGCGCCGGACAACATGATCCACAGTCCGCCGCCGATCACGCCGCCACAGACCATGGCGATCTGGATCACGAGCGGCGGTGCACCTTGCAGTGCCAGCGCCGCGCTGGTTGCCGAGAGCGCGCCGATCAGCAGCGCACCTTCGCCGCCGATGATGACCATGCCGAGCTGCGCTGGCAGTGCCGTGCACAGCGCGGTAAGGATGAGCGGTGCTGCGCGTGTCAGCGTGTTCTGCCAGGAGAACCAGGTGCCGAACGCGCCCTGGTACATGTAGAAATAGAGGTCGAGCGGGTTCTTGCCGAACAGCGCGACGAAGATGCCGAACACCGCGAGCGCGCCGACCAGCGCCGCGCCCGGGATCAGGACGTACTCAATGCTCGCGCCGTGGCGCTGGAGGAAGCCCGCGTCAGCAGCCGGGGCGAGAGCCTCGACTGCTCCGACGGGATCCGCCGCTTCCGTTGTCACGAAGTCGCTCCGATCACGCCCTCGACGAGATAGTCCATCTTCTCGAGTTCGGGATCCTTCTGGCCGCGCTCGGTGCTGGCGGTGATCACCGTCTTGCCCTTGTTGTCGAGCAGCGGGCCCTTGAAGATGGCAAAGCCGTCCGCAGACAGGAATTTGGCCTTGGCCTCGTCGGCCGCCTTGCGTGCCTCGGCCGAAACAGCTTCGCCATAGGGAGATACCTTCACGATCTCTTCCTTCAGGCCGCCGCGGTAGAAGTTCGGGATCTCTTCGCCGGCGGCGATCATCTTGACGAACTTCGGATAGAGCGCTTCCCAGTTCCACTCGGCGCCAGTGAGATACGCCTTGGGCGCCAGCGCCGACTGGTTGGTGTGATAGCCGCAGACGAAGGCGCCGCGCCGCGCGGCGTTCTCGACCATGGTCTTGGGACCGTCGACATGACAGGTCAGGACGTCCACACCCTGGTCGATCAGGCTGTTGGCGGCCTCCGCCTCCTTGACCGGCATCGACCAGTCGCCGGTGAAGATCACCTGCGTGGTGGCCTTCGGATTGACGGACCTGGCGCCGAGCGTGAAGGCGTTGATGTTGCGCAGCACCTGCGGGATCGGCTTGGCTGCGACGAAGCCGAGCTTGCTGCTCTTCGAAGTCAAGCCCGCGACGACGCCGGAGATGTACTGGGCTTCGTCGATATAACCAAAATAACTGCCGGCGTTCTTCGGGTCCTTGTCGGTCCAGAGGCCACCGCAGTGCTCGAAATGCAGCTTCGGGTACTTGGTCGCCATCTTGATCATGTGCGGGTTGTAGTAGCCGAACGAGGTCGGGAAGAGCAGGGTGGCGCCATCGAGATTGATCATGGACTCGATGGTCTTCTCGACCGCATCGGTCTCCGGCACCTTCTCTTCCTCGACCACCTTCAGGCCCGGAATCTTCTTCAGTGCGGCGGCGCCCTGCGCGTGCGCCTGGTTGTAGCCGTAGTCGTCACGCGAGCCGACATAGATGAAGCCGATCGTCGTCTCGGCCGCGAAAGCCGGGCGGACACCAACTGCGGCTCCCAAGGAGAGCGCCGCGCCACCCTGCAACAAATGCCGTCGTGAAATCCTGCCAAAATCCATTGGATTCTCCCTTGGCGGATGGACCGCCCCTCTCTCCTGGCCACCGCCGGTCTGGGGCAGCCGGAAGACGGTGTCGCAAGCTTCGTGCCAGAGGTTATCGAGCGGGCAGATGCATATAAACTACTGTAAAATAATAGCTTTGCTTCAAGTTCGAATCTTGGGCAGCTGACGGGCAGGTTAAATTATAGGCAGTATCTCAATATTGTATGCAAGGTAGTTAAGCAGCCTTAACCGGCTTCCCTTGGACTATCCGCCTGCCGGATGGCCTGTCGACGCTGTGTTCATGCTAACCGGTCCGTGTCGTACCCTGCGCGTGAGGCGCGCTGGCACCGAACTTGTATCGGTGGTCATCGGGCCTCCCTTGAGCGGTTGCGCCCCGCAGGATGGAAAGTTTGAGCGAGATGGCTCCTGGTATCGCCGTTCAAAATGGCTCGCTCGGCGAGGAGATCGTACGCCGCATCAATTAGCTTGGCGCCATTTCGGAGGACGCGGACAAGCTCACCCGGATTTATCTCAGCAAGGAATTGCGCATCGCTGCCGATCTCATCCTCGGCTGGATGCGCGAGGCGGGCATGCGCGCGCATCTCGATGCGATCGGCAACGTTTGCGGCCGTTACGAGGGCGAGCGGCCGGGCTTGCCGTGCCTGATGCTGGGCTCGCATTACGACACCGTGCGCGATGCCGGCAAATGGGACGGCCCGCTGGGCGTGATCACCGCGATTGCCTGCGTCGCCGAATTGAACCGCCGCGGCAAACGCCTGCCGTTCGCGATCGAGGTCATCGGCTTCGCCGACGAGGAGGGTGTGCGCTTTTCGTCCACGCTGCTCGGCAGCCGCGCGGTCGCAGGTACGTTCGACGAGAGCGTGTTGAACACGCGTGACCGCGACGGCGTGTCGATGCGCAATGCGCTCGTGCAGTTCAGCCTCGATCCCGACCACATCGGCGCGGCGGCGCGGACGCGGCGTAAGCTACTCGCTTATCTCGAACTGCATATCGAACAGGGACCGGTGCTGGAAGCGCAAAATCTCCCGGTCGGCGTCGTCACCGCAATCGCCGGCGCGACGCGCCTCGCCGCGCGGCTGACCGGCATGGCTGGTCACGCCGGCACCGTGCCGATGGCCCTGCGCCGCGACGCGCTGACGGGTGCAGCCGAATGCATCGCCGCGATCGAACAGTTCTCCCGCACCGATGAAGGCGGGCTCGTCGGCACCGTCGGCTACATCCACGCAAAGCCCGGCGCGACCAACGTCATTCCCGGTGAGGTGTCGTTCACGATCGACATGCGCGCGCCAACCGACATGCACCGCAAGCGCGCAGTCGCCGACGTCGTCCGTCAGATCGAGGCGATCGCAAGGCGCCGACAGCTTGCACTGCAACTCGACGTCACCCACGAGAACCGCACCGCGCCGTGTGCGCCCTGGTTGAAGGACCAGATCGCGCAGGCGATCGCCGGGGAAGGATTTGCCGTGTTCGAATTGCCGAGTGGCGCCGGCCATGACGGCATGGCGATGATCGACATCACCGATGTCGGCATGATCTTCGTCCGCTGCCGCGGCGGCGTCAGCCATCACCCTGACGAGCACGTCGAGCCCGCCGATGCCGATGCCGGTGCCCGCGTGCTGCTCCGGGTGATCGAGAACTTCCGGCCGCGGGAGGGGTAGGCCCGCTCCCGCAAGTCACCGGATAGAGACACGAATCAGACAGGTCTAGAATAGTGACCGCCCGCCACCGGGATCACGAGACATCATTCGACAACGCATATGAATAGTGACATCTCTTTTCCATCTTATCGCGAAAACCGCTTTTATCAGGGACTGACCGCGACCGTTGTCGCCAACGCTCTTCAGGCGGTGAATTTTCTCGGTGACCGCTTCCTGAGGAAGTCGCATCAATCGTTGTCGGCCATCGAGGATCTTTACCGGCACTCGATGGACAGTGCCTTTTCGGTGACGGAGTCCTTTCTTGTCACGGGCGCGCCGCACGCATCCGCTTACTACCCGCGTGACTTCGCCTGGTTCTATCCCGACGTCCTCGATCCCGAGACCATCATGGATGCGCAGGACGCGGTCCGGCGGGCGCGGTTGCTTGAAAAGAGCGTCCGTCTCCTGCTGGAGGCGGTTCGCGCCGACGTCGTCACGACGACCATCGTTCCGGCGGGACGCGCGCGGTATCTCGGCGTAAACTATTTCTCGCGGCCCTCGGATACCCTGCTCGGCATCCTTGCGGGTCTTCAGCAGATGCTCTCTGCCGAGGAGCGGGCGTCGTCTTATCTGGCGATGTCCCAATGCGCGCATGCCGGGCGTCTGTTGTTGGCCGAATATGGCGTCGACCTGAAACGGGCGATCTTGCAGCTCGCAAGTGAGCTTGAGCCGTTCAACGATGATGGAGCCAGTTATTTGCTGTGCGACGTCGGCACCCCTCGTTCCGCGGCAACGGACACGCGGGCCGAACGCAGGCGTTTCGTCACTAACGCCTGTGTCTACACGACGTTCGTGTGGGGCGTGAAGCTCGGCGTCGTCGACGAGAGCGAACTGAAGATACTGCTCGGACGTGAGCTCGTGCAGTACAAGAAGGAGCTGCTCCGCCTGTTCGGCAAAGAGGGTTATATCAGGCACTCCCTGGATGGCCCGGCGGGCTCGCCGGTTTCCTCTGTCGCGCTGGATTTCGTCAGCGTGCATCGCGGATTCTGGGATCTGGGTGAGGCGAGCGAACGTGCGCTGTTTGCGGCCACGACGGATCTGATTATTGCCGAACCTCGTTTTCGCATCCCCAGCACGTTCCACTTCCTGGTGTCCGCGGATAATCCGCGCAACAAGATGATCCACAAGATTGCGGCGCCCGCCTATCAGGGACGCTCCTCCTGGCCGACATTCAACGTCGAATTTGCCGATCGTATGCTGGACTACGATCAGCACGCGGGGAGCGATATTTATCGGGCCTGCGCTCAGGGGATATTGAAGGACATTCGCACTGCGACCGAAGTCCATGGCGGTTATCAGGAACTGATCTCGGAATCAGGACTGAAATATCGCACCTGGGCCTACCGGGGAGCCGTGGCCCATTCCTGGTTTCCTCGCTTCCTGTCTGTCTGGAGCAGGGCCTTCGGAGCACCGTTGCTCCGTTGGAATGACTGACCCGGTGCCGCGCCCGTGTCGCGCTGAAACTCGCGCGGCATCACCGAGAAGCCATTGACCGTAAACCGATAAGCGCCGCGCGACGGTCGCGCCGGTTGCGACAATTGGTCTCTGCACGTCGTCATAATCCAGTAACTGAAATGACACGTCCGCGCAGCACGTCTGACAACTCCGCCCCTTAGCCTGACACGTATTGAAACAATTCTCTGCATTCAGAAAACGAACAGAGGGGCGCGCAAATGCTTTCGAAAATGACACGACGATTACGCGATCGCACCGTGGTCACGGCTGGGATCCTGGCGCTGATGGGATGTGACGTCTATGCGATGGACGCCAACGCACTCGGCGGCAACAACGCCAACGCCAACCGGACCGAAACCCCGATCAAGCACGTGATCGTCATTCTCGGCGAGAATCGTACCTTCGACCACGTCTTCGCCACCTATGAGCCGCGCGCAGGCGAGCGCGTCGACAATCTCCTCTCGAAGGGCATCATCACCAAGGACGGCAATCCGGGTCCGAACTATGCCAAGGCGGCACAGTTCTCTGCGGTCGTCAACAATACTTTCTCCATCAGCCCCGGCCAGAAGACGCCATACAACCACACGACCAACAAGGTGCAGGCCCCGGGAACCTCCTACGCTCCGCAATCCTGCTACACTTCAGTCGATCAAGCCGCGCTCAATGGTCCGGGCTGCCTCACCACGTTGCAACTCGCGGCCCAGGCCGACTATGGCCTGAGGAAACAGGACCTGCCGTTGCTGACGACCGGTGCGACGGGACTCCCCGGCAATTCGCCGGACTCGCGCATCGTGGATTCCGACAATCTGCCGAACGGCCCCTACCCATTGGTCACCCTCCCGCAAGGTGACGAAATTCCGGTGAGCCTCTACAAGACCTACGGCGGCAGCCCGGTGCATCGTTTCTACCAGATGTGGCAGCAGCTCGACTGCGATGTCGGCAAAGCCACTCACCAAAATCCAAGCGGATGCCAATCCGACCTGTTCACCTGGGTCGAAGAGACGGTCTCTTCAGGTAGCAATGGCAACCCAACGCCGAAGCCGCTCAAGGAAGGTGATATCGCACTCGGCTTCTACAACGTCGCCCGGGGCGACGCGCCTTATCTGACCGAGCTGGCGCGCAAATACACGCTCAACGACAACTATCATCAGGGCGTGATGGGCGGTACTTTCGCCAACCACATGATGATCGGCTACGCCGACGCGCTCTATTATGCTGACGCCAAGGGCGACCCGGCGACACCGGACCACGTTCTGGTTCCCGGCTCAAACCCGCCGCAATATGTCAACGAGATCGAGAACCCGAACCCGGCGCCGGGCACCAATAATTGGTATCTCAACGACGGCTATGGCGGCGGCAGCTACTCGAACTGCTCGGATCCGAACCAGCCAGGTGTTGGCCCGGTCGTCAACTATCTGAACGCCATCCACGTGTCGCCGCGTTGCGCGCCGCACGCCTACTATCTCCTCAACAACTACGTTCCGGCCTATATCGGCAGCGGCGCCACCGATCCCGTCAACAACGGTCCGTTTACTCTGCCGCCCGTGATCAAGCAGCGGCACATCGGCGATGCACTGACACAGGCGGACGTCTCCTGGGCCTATTTTGGCGAGCGCTGGAACGACTTCAAGACCGCGCCGGGCGAAGGAGCCAATTTCGGCGCACTCGATCCGGTGGCCTACCTCTATTGCAATATCTGCAATCCATTCCTCTTCTCCGCCTCGGTCATGACCGATGCGGCGCAGCGCAACGCACATCTGAAGGACACGCTCGATCTCTATGACGCCATCGCCGACGGCAAGCTGCCGGCCGTTTCCTTCGTCAAGCCGAGCACCTTCAACGACGGCCATCCGTCGTCGTCGCGGCTCGACATCTTCGAAGCTTTCGCCAAGCGGATCGTCGACCAGGTGAAGTCGAACAAGGAGCTGTGGAAGTCGACCGCGATCGTCATCACCATGGACGAGGGTGGCGGCTACTACGACTCCGGCTATGTCCAGCCGGTCGACTTCTTCGGCGACGGCACGCGCATCCCCCTCATCGTGGTCTCGAAATATTCGCGCGGCGGACATATGTCGCATGAATATTCCGACCATGCCTCGATCACCAAGTTCATCGAGCGCAACTGGCACTTGAAGCCGCTGGGGCCGAAAACGCGCGATACGTTGCCCAATCCGGTGGCTTCGGACGACAATCCCTACGTTCCGACCAATCGGCCGGCGATCGGCGATCTCTTCGGCAACTTCAACTTCGCCGATCGACACGACGACGATCGCGACGATGATTGATCGCGGCCGATAGGCTTCATCCGCACGACCCGGCGGCCGCACCGCCGCCGGGTCAATCTCGTTTTACTCATCGCAGCATGGAGTCATCGGGTGGACGTCACGCTATCGCCTACCGCGGGCACCGCTTCGATCGACGCAGCGCGCCTCGCCTTCGCAGGCGGCGATCTGGCGGCGACCGAGCGGATGTGTGCGCAGCTCCTGGCCGGCAATTCGTCGGACTGGCGGATCTGGGCGCTCCTGACCGAGACCGCGCTCTCGCGCGGCCGGCAGGATGCGGCGACCGTCAGCGCGGATCGCGCCGTTGCGCTGGCGCCAGCCAATCCGATCGCGCTGGCGTTGCGCGCCAAATGTCTGTTCCTGGGCGGTGAGACGCGCCAGGCCTGCGAGGCGACGGAGGCCGCGGCGAAGCGCCTCGGCGATGCACCGGACGCGCTTGATGCGGTTGGCGCGATGTTCGGGCTGCTCGGGCTCCAGCAACGGGCGAGGGAGCTGTTCCGCCGCGCGGTCGAGCTGCGGCCCGGCGTGCCGCAATATCTGTTCAATCTTGCCGCGGCCGAGCGGATGATCGGTGCGCTCGATGATGCCGAAACGCATTGCGACGCGGCAATCGCCTGCGAACGCAACTACGGCCTTGCCCATTACCTGCGCTCGGACCTTCGCATCCAGACCGCAGACCGTAACCATATCGACGAGATGGAAGCGCTCATCGTCGAGGGGCGGCTGTCGGCGGCGAGCGAGGTGACGCTGCGCTTTGCGCTCGGCAAGGAATGCGAGGATCTTGAGCTCTGGGGCCGCGCCTTCGATCACGTCGAGGCCGGCTGCCTCTTGCAGCACCGATCGCTGCCGCGCGACCCCGCGGCCGAGATTGGCGAGATCGACGCGATCATCCAGGCGCACACGCGTCGCTGGATCGCGGCGGCGCCGCGCGGTCACGCCGAGGCTGCGCCCGTTTTCGTCACCGGCCTGCCGCGCACCGGTACCACGCTGGTGGAACGGATCATCGCCAGCCATTCCACCATGCACTCGGTCGGCGAGACCAGCGCGTTCGCGGCCGAGATGCGCCGTACGATGGTGGCGCGCCCGGGCGGCCGGGACCTCGAAGGCATCGGCAGGCGCTATCTCGATACGGCCGCAGCGCTGCGCGTGCCGGGCAACGTCCGCTTCATCGACAAGACGCTGGAGAACTATCTTTATTGTGGCCTGATTCACGCGGCGCTGCCGTCGGCGAAGATCATCCTGGTGCAGCGCCATCCGATGGATTCGTGCTGGGCGATCTACAAGGCGCACTTTCGCGGCAAATTCTCATTCGCCTATCACCAGATCGAGCTCGCAGAGTATTTCCTGGCCTATCGCCGGCTGTCGCAGCATTGGCGGAGCGTACTGCCGCCGGATGCGCTGATGGAGATCAACTACGAGGATATCGTGCGGGACCAGATGGCGGCGAGCCGAGAGATCATCCGTTTCCTGGGGCTTGCCTGGGAGGACGAGGTGATGCGGTTTCACGAAAGCCCGGCACCGTCGGCGACCGCCAGTGCCGTCCAGGTACGCCGGCCGGTCTACGCATCCTCGGTTGGCAAATGGCGTCACCATGCCGAACGGTTGGCGCCGCTGCGCGAACGCTTGGCGAGGGAGATTCCGGAGGCGGAGCTGGTATGACGATGCGGCGTCTCCTTCTACTGCTCATGACCGAAGCGATCATCGTCGCCTTCAGTCAGGCGGCATCGGCGGAAGTGCAGGTCGGCGGCAGGCTGGATGCCGTGCATATCGAGGCCCGCGACGCCACCCTCCGTGACGTCCTGGTGGCGCTGCACGAGCGCTTCAATCTGCGCTATCGCGCGAGCAACACGCTCGAAACGCAAATGACCGGCGTGTTCGATGGGCCACTATCGCGCGTGGCAGCCAGGGTCCTCGATGGCTACGACTATGCGATGCGGATTACGCCGGATGGTGTCGACCTGCTCGTGCTGGCACGGCAGCAGTCCAGCGCCGCCGTCGTGGTTGCGGTGACGCCGGCAAGTGCGGCGAGGCCGCCGCTCACGGCGGCGGAACGCAGGCACTACGAGCGCGGGCACCTGCGCTAGCGCCGGCTTAACCCGCCGTCACGTCCACCGTCTCGCCGCCGTCCAGCACTTGCGCCGCCTTGACGCGGTCGAGATCACCTTCCCAGGCCGCGACCACGACGGTGGCGACGCAGTTGCCGATGAGGTTGCCGACGGCGCGCGCCATGCCGATGAACCAGTCGACCGAGAGCACCAGCACGAGGCCGATCGCGGGAATGCTCGGCACCGCGTTCAGCGTCGCCGCGAGGATCACGATCGCCGAGCCCGGCACGCCGTGTGCGCCTTTCGACGTGATCAGGGACACGCCGAGCACCAGCAGGAGATCGCCAAAGCCCAGTGGCGTGTTGGTTGCCTGCGCGATGAAGACTACTGCAAGCGTCAGGTAGATCGAGAACGCATCGAGGTTGAAGGAATAACCGGTCGGGATCACGAGACCGACCACGGAATCCTTCACGCCCATCCGCTCGAGCTTATTCATGATCTGCGGCAGCACCGCATCGGAAGAGGCGGTTGCGAGCACGATGGTCAGCTCCTCGCGCAAGTAGGCGAGGAATTTGAGGATGTTGATTCCGGCGAGCGCCATCACGCCGCCGAGCACGCCAAGCACGAAGATGCCAACCGAGACGTAGAACAGCATGACCAGCGACACGAGCTGTTTCAGCGAACCCACGCCGTATTTGCCGACGGTGTAGGCGACCGCGCCGAGCACGCCGAGCGGGGCAACCCGCACGATCAGCCCCATGACGCGGAACAGTACGGTGGAGGCCGCATCGATGATGGTCGTGACGAGCTTGCCCCGCTCGCCGCCGACGAGCGCGAGGCCGACGCCGAACAGCACGGCGAAGAACAGCACCTGCAGCACGTCGTTGCGCGACAGCGCATCGAACGAGGTCGACGGGATCACATTGAGCAGGAAGGCGCCGACGCCAGCGCCTTGCAGCTTGTGGGCGTTGTCGGCATAGGTGTTCAGCGCCTTGGCGTCCAACGTCGAGGGATCGATATTCATGCCGTGGCCGGGGCCGAAGACGTAGGCGAGGATGAGGCCGACCACGAGCGCCACCGTCGTCATGGCCTCGAAATAGACCAGCGCCTTGACGCCGACGCGGCCGACCTTCTTGAGATCGCCGGCGCCGGCAATGCCGTGCACGACCACACAGAAAACGATCGGCGCCACGATCATCGAGATCAGCTTGAGGAAGGCGTCGCTCAGGATCTTGAGGCTGATGGCGAAGTCCGGGAACTTCACGCCCAGGATGATGCCGAGCGCGAGCGCCGCCAGAACCTGGACGAACAGCGAGGTATAAAGCGGCTTCGGCTCTGCGGCCGGCGCCGCGGTGATGGTCGACATGGTGAACTCCCCCGGTTTGACGCGTCTTGGACGCCAAAAAGGAGCAACAACCGTGCCAGATTGTCGCGGTGGGAACGGGAATTCGTTCGTTTTTCTCGATTTTTCCCCCGCGCTTCGCTTCAAACCGAGGGAATGATGGTCCCTTCGAGGGATGCCCCGCCGGCCTGTTGGGTCGGGCCGTCCGAGTGCCGCCTCAGGATCAGCGGCAGCAGCCCGCCGACACGCAGGGTCTCACATTCCAGATTGGTTTCCACCGCGGCGACGGCAACAAAGCGGTCGATCTCGGCATCGTCCCGCAGGATGCGAACGTTGACCGCGGCGCGCGGCTTGAGCGTGTCGACGGGTGCGTAGATCTCCAGCCTGTCGTCCGGCCTGAGGCGCAGCGTTTGCGGTCGGCGATCGGCCGGCAGGAGCAGCGGCAGAATGCCCATGCCGATCAAGTTGGAGCGGTGGATGCGCTCGAAGCTCAACGCCAGCACGGCACGCGCGCCGAGCAGCGCAACGCCCTTCGCCGCCCAGTCGCGCGACGAGCCCATGCCGTAGCGCTCGCCGGCGACGACAACGACCGGGCGCTGCTGCTTCTGATAGTGATCGGCAGCAAGCCGGAGCGACAGCCGTTCACCGGAGCCTGCAAGGATCGTCTGACCCGGCGCCAGATCTGGGGCGAGCAGGTTGCGCACGCTCTTGTTGGTGAAGAGCCCGCGCAGCATCACCTCAAAGTTTCCGCGGCGTGACGCGAACACGTTGAGATCATGTGGGTCCTCGCCGCGCGCGACGAGGTGACGCGCCGCCTCGCTGTTCGCGGCGATCGCGCCTGCCGGCGAGATGTGGTCGGTCGTGATGTCGTCGCCGAGCACCAGAAGCGGCGTCGCCGCATAATGTCCGAGGTGCGTGCCACGGCCGAAATCCGCGAAAGGCGGGCGGCGGATATAGGTGGAAGCGTCGTCCCAGGGGAACAGCGCCGTGCGGGGAGCCTCGACGGACTTCCAATCGGCGCTGGCTTCCGCGGCGTCGTAGGCGCGGCTGTAGTCGCTCGTTTCGCGCGCAAGCGCCAGCGCCGTATCGATCTCGCGGCCGGTCGGCCAGAGATCGGCAAGTCGCACCTCGGCGCCGGCTGAACTGCGTGCGATCGGATCGCGCAAAATGTCGCGTGCGACATCGCCGGCGAGTGCGAAGGCCACGACGAGCGGCGGCGAGGCAAGAAACCCGAGCTCGATCTGTGAATGCACGCGGCCGGGGAAATTGCGGTTGCCGGACAGCACGGCGACCGGCGCCATCTGCTTTTCGGCCATCGCGCTGGCCATGCGCGGTGCCAGCGGCCCGGAGTTTCCGATGCAGGTTGTGCAGCCATAGCCGACGATGCCGAAGCCGAGCGCCTCGAGATCGTCAAGTAGGCCTGAGCGTCGCAAATATCGTTCCGCGGTCGGCGAGCCCGGTGCGAGCGAGGTCTTCACCCAAGCGGGCGGCATGAGCCCGAGCCGCCGCGCCTTGCGCGCGAGCAGGCCCGCGGCGATCAGGAGCCTTGGCTCCGAGGTGTTGGTGCAACTCGTGATCGCGGCGATCGCGATCGCACCATTGACCGGCGGATCGTCGCGCTCCACGTTGGTGGTTGTAGCGGAGCCTCCGAGCGAAAGTGCCTCGGCGGTCTTGCCGGCAGCGATACGGTCCTGCGGGCGGCGAGGGCCGGCGAGGCTGACCTCGACCTCGTCGAGATCGATGTTGATCGTCTCGGTGTAGCGGGGTGCGGCCTCGGGGTCGAACCAGAGTTTTTGGCGGCGCGCATAGGCTTCGACCAGCGCGACCTGCTCGCGCGATCGGCCGGTCTGCCCGAGATAATCGAGCGTCCGCGCGTCGATCGGGAAGTAGCCGGAATTGGCGCCGAACTCCGGCGTCATGTTGGCGACGACGGCCCGGTCGCCGGCCGAGAGCGCAGCGACGCCTGGCCCAAAGAATTCGACAAAGCGGTCCGCAAGATCGATTTGCCGAAGGCGCTCCGTGACGGTCAGCGCGAGATCGGTCGCGAGTACGCCTTCACGCAGCCGCCCGGTTAGGCGTACACCGACGACATCAGGCACGCGCATCGCTACGGGCATGCCGAACATCACGCTTTCGGCTTCCAACCCGCCAACGCCCCAGGCAAGCACGCCGATCCCGTTGATCATGGGGGTGTGGCTGTCCGTGCCGATCAGCGTATCGGGCGTGGCCCAGGTCTCGCTGTCGCGGCTCAAGATCGTCACAACGCTCGCAAGTCGCTCGAGGTTCAGCGTGTGCATGATGCCGGTGCCGGGCGGATGCACGCGCACGCCACCGAGTGCCTGACTGGCCCATTTCATGAAGCGGTAGCGCTCGCCATTGCGCTTGAGCTCATGCGCCATGTTCAGCGCCATGGCGTCTGGTTGCGCAAATACATCGACGCCGAGCGAATGATCGGTCGAGACGTCGACCGGCAACACGGGATTGAGCCGGGTCGGATCGCCGCCGGCTTCTGCAAGGGACGCGCGCAGGCCTGCGATATCGACCAGTGCCGGACCGCAGGTCGTGTCGTGCATGAGAACGCGCGAGGGCTGGAAGGTGATCTCGCGGTCGCTGCGTCCATCGGCGAGCCAGCCGAGGATGGCGGCAACCGATGCATCCCGGTCCGCACCGCCGATGCGCAGCACGTTTTCGAGCAGGATGCGGTGGATCACGGGCAGGCGAGTGAGGTTGTCGCCGGCGACTACCGTGATGTCGGCGATGCGATAAACTTGCGTGCCGCTAACGAGCGTCGCGAAATCGGTCATCCTGATGTCCTCGCTATCCAATCAGGCGTGTTGCTCGGCAGCTTGCGTCTGCGCTTCATCCGCGTTCCCCATCCGGGCGAACCATGTCATCAGGAAGGACACGAACAACAATCCGCTGAGGAACAGGAGCCCGCCATAGGTGCTGCCGGTCCATTCCTTGATCGCGCCGATGGCGTAGGGGCCGGCGAAGCCGCCGAGATTGCCGATGGAGTTGATCGCCGCGATCGACACCGCCGCGGTCGAGCGGGTCAGGAAAAGGCCGGGCAGCGACCAGAACGGCGACTTGAAGGCATAGATGCCGGCGAGCGACAGCGAGATTAGCGTCATGGCGACAGCGGGTTGTGCGACGAGCCCGGTGAGCGCCAGCGCGGCCGCACCCCACAACAGCGGAATGGCCGAATGTCTCTGCCGCTCGCCGGTGCGGTCGGAGTTGCGCGACCACAGCACCATCACGATCGTCGCAAAGGCATAGGGCAGCATGGCCACGAGGCCGATCTCGAAATTCGTCAGCGAGGACGAGAGGCCCTTGATGATCTGCGGCATCCAGAGTCCGATGCCGAGATTGCCGACCTGGTAGATGAAATAGATCACCGACAGGAACAGTACTTTTGGGTTGGTGATCGCTGCAACGATGCCGAGATGCTGAACGTTACGCCGGCCGGCGTGGTCCTTTCGCAGCTCCTCGGTGAGCCAGTCGCGCTCCTGCTGCGTCAGCCATTTGGCCTGCTCCGGGCGATCGGTCATGATGAAGTAGTTGACGATTCCGGCGACGATGGCGGGGCCACCTTCGAGCAGCAGCATCCAGCGCCAGCCACTGAGGCCAAAGGCTCCGACGTGATCCATGATCCAGGTGCTGAGCGGTGCGCCGATCAAATACGACACCGGGATGGCCGCGGTGAACAGGGCGACCGTGGTCGCCTGCTCCTTGGCGCGGAACCAGTAGGTCAGATAGATGATGATGCCCGGGAAGAAGCCCGCTTCGGCGACGCCGAGCAGGAAGCGCAGGAAATAGAGCTGCATTGCGCTCTGCACGAAGGCGCTTGCAGTCGCGACGATGCCCCAGCTGATCAGAATGCGCGAGATCCAGATCCGCGCGCCGTATTTGTTGAGCGCGATGTTGCTCGGCACCTCGAACAGGAAATAGCCGATGAAGAAGATACCGGCGGCAAAGCCGA
>NZ_JBBIAR010000066.1:0-52929 GCF_054185165.1 Bradyrhizobium sp. UFLA05-109
GGTCGCTGCTGGCAGACAGACCATTAGGATCGGCAAAGGTCGCCACCGCGATCTTGTAGATCGCGATCGTCTTGCCATTGGAATAGGTGGCATCGACAACGCCGTTCTTGCCGATCGCGATGCTCGACAGGGTGCCGTAGGACAGGCCGTCCGAGGTAATGCTGGTGACGTTGACCGACGGCGTGGTTTCGCCTGACGCATATTGCGTCAGGCCGTCGGTCCCGCCTACGGTGCCGAGGTCGAGCGTGATCTTGCTGTCGGCGGCGCCGTCCGACCAGCCGGTCACCGCGACGGTCGCGGGGCTCGGGCTGGTGCTCGCCAGCGAACCGTCGGAGTTGAAAACGATGTCGATCGTGCCGCTCGTGCCGGCCGTCGCGCTGGTCGCAGTCGTAGTCGTGGTGTCGGACGTCGAGGTCGGTTGGGCGACGCTCGCGCTCCAGGTATTGGTCCCGGTCTTGGTCCAGGTGATCTTCATCGAGTTCGCCGCACCGAGCGAATCGTAGACCGTCATCGAGCTGGTGTAGGTATCGCCCGTGGCGGCATCCGAGGGCAGGTTGGCCGCGATCGTCGTCTTGGTGGTCGCGCTGCCGCTGGTCGATGCGACCTGGGTATTGATGGCTTCGAGATTGCTGGCCGATTCGTTTCCCGTAACGTTGCCGTCAGCGTCGGTGCGCCAGCCCTCGAGATAATAGCCGTTGTTCTCGAGATAGCCCGCGTTGTCGATCGTGAAGGCGCCGTTGCGGGTGTAGGAGACGGTGCCGCCGGACGTCGCATTGGTCGCCACGAAGAAGCCCGAGCCCTGGATCGCGACGTCGGTTGCGTTGGACGTCGCAGCCAGCAGGCCCTGCTGGGTGATATTAGCCCGGCCGGAGACCGTGACGCCACCCGAGGCATAAGAGGTGTTGCTCGATGCGGTGACGAGATCATCGAACATCGCGGACGTCGTCTTGTAGCCGGTCGTGTCGGAATTGGCGATGTTGTCGCTGATCATCGACAGGGCCTGGCTCTGCGAGCTGAGCGCAGAGATTGCCGAGGAAAGTGCGCCGCTGAGGCTCATGATCGAACTCCGAAAGAAATCAGGACGTGACGCCGATGATGTTGGCAGCGCTCACCGAGACGCCGTTCACGGTGAGCGATGGCGTCGAGGTCGAGGTGTCGATGCCGGTCACCGTGCCGGTAACGGTCGTGTAGTTGAGAACGGAATTGCCAGCGCTGTCGGTCGCGGTCACCGAGATCGTGTACTGGCCGCCGTCAGTGAGTTGGTTGCCGGACGAGTCCTTGCCGTCCCAGGTGAAGCTATTGGAGCCGGTGGTGCCGGTGGTGGTGGTCGTATAGACCGTGTTGCCGGACGAATCCTTGATCGTGATCGCAACGTCCGAGGACGCCGCCGACAGCGAGTAGCCAAACGTCGCCGAGCCGTTGCTCAGCGTCGCGGTATCGGACTTCGCTTCCACCGTGTGGCCGATGTAGTTGACCGAGTTCAGCGTCACGAGGCTCGAGAACGAGCTCGCGAGCGCGCTGAGATTGGTGTTGATCGACTGCTGCTGGCTGAAATTGGCGTAGGACGTGAGCTGGTTGATGAAGTCCGTCGTCGAGGTCGCGTTCAGCGGATCCTGGTTCTGCAGCTCACTGACAAGCAGGCTCAGGAACTCGTTCGACGTCAGCGATGAAGTCGATGAGGAGCTCGACGACGATGTCGTCGTCGTTGCTGTCGAAGTGGACGTCGTCGCGGCAACGGTCATCAGTATCCTCGGTTCATGTGCAACGCGCGGCTAGCGAACGCGTCGGGTTGCGACTTGAAATCTGTGTGCTGATGAAACGCGCTGGCGCGTGAATTCAGGCGGGGATTCGCGCGCCGCGACGCGCTTTCCGAGGCGGCAAAATCTGCCGTGCAGGCGCGACTTAGAGAAGCGACGAAATTAAGCGGATCTGCCGGCGCGGAACGGGCGAGGTCCTTCGCCACACTTGCGCACGGAGTGATTGCGTATGCGCATCCGCAAGTTCGTCATGCCCGGGCTTGTCCCGGCCATGACGATGTGGAGACAGGGTTGCCCCCAGCGCTCACGTCATCTGTGATGGCTCCGCCGCGGACGGGATGAGGTGACGAAAGGCTTCGCGTCCGCTTCAAAGTCGAAGCTAATGAAGCACCTGAAACGAGAAGCTCAGTTCCCCGCCGTCTCGTCCTGGGCGTGGGGCTTGGCGGGATCGGCCGTGCGTTTGGCGGCGGCGACGATACGATCGGCAAGTCCGGCAGGCGCCCGCACCGGCGGTGCGGCCAGCGCATTGCGGAGCGCGCGTGCCGCTTCGAGCAGCGCGCGCGCATCGGCGGAATGAGCGAGCAGCTCTTCGGCGGGCGAACGACGATCTTCGGGCCAGAGGGACAGGTCCTCGCCCAACCGATCGATCAGATCCTCAAACTCGGTGATGTCCATCGCCCGGGTCCCGCACCCCCGGGCCTGTCATAAAGCATTGCAGAGGCGACGGAAACCGAATTCGCCTGTCGGGACGCGACAGGACCGGCGACGCTCCCGCGGAATTATCGCGGAAACCACCGCCCGAGCGAAGAAATACGGGACGCCGGAATCCCGCGCCGGTCCAAACCGAAGCCGGCGCAAGGGCCTCAGCGCTTCTGCGCCGAACCGACCGGCCCAGCCTTGGCCGTCCGCACGGTCGCATCGACGAATTCCCAAGCCTCGCGCAGCTCGGTCAGGCCGGCGATGATCCGCCCATAGCTCTCGCGGGCATGCGGCCGGCCGTAAGCGCGCAGGCTCGCCAGGATCATTGCATTGTAGGTCTGGTAGAGCCGCTCGGCCACCGCTCCGCCCTTGGTGAAATCGAGATTATGACCGAGCCCGCGCAAAATCGCGGTCGCCTTCATCAGATACTCATGCCCCTCCTCGAAGCGCCGCGCCTCTTGCGAAGCAAGCGCCTTCTGGAGAAACGTGATCGCGCCGCCAAGCAGCATCGACACCGCCTTGAGCGGCGGCACGGTGGTGGCCGCACCCCGATAGGCCTGATTGGCCATGTACGCCATCGGATTATGCATCATTAACTACTCGAGCTGGAGTTGAGCAAAGCCTTGAGATAGGTCAGCGTGTTGTTCGCGCTCTCGATCGCCGCCTGGTACTTCGCATATTGCGCTTCCAACTGCGTCTGATAGGCCGACGCGGCGCTCTGAATGTCGTCGACCTTCTGCTGTAGGTCGTCGTCGCGCGTTTCCAGGTTGGTGATCAGCGTCTGCAGCGACCCGGTGCTCGACGAGGCATTCTTGGCAACCTGATAAAGCTGCGTGGCGATTCCTGACGTCGACGTCACCGTGATCGATTGCGAGGTCGTTCCGGAATAGGTGAAAGCCATGCCGGCATAAGCCGTGCCGGCGTTACCGATGATGGTGGTGCCGCTGACCGTGAATAGCGATGAGTCGCCGCCGACCGAGGCCGAGCTCAGATTGCCGGAGGAATCGACCGTCAGGTCCAGCGTGAAGGATTGCGGCGAAGTTCCGGTATTCACGACGCTGAGCTGGCTCGATGAGGTCGTGGTCTGCGCCGACAAAAGCGTGGTCACGCCGCTCAGATTGGTGCTCAGGATCGAGGAGAGCGTGCTGGTATCGAGCTCCAGCTCGTTCTTGTCATTGAACGACAGGCCGAGGTCGGCCATCGTCAGCCCGCCCACCGTACTGTTGAGCGCGTTCTCGAGCTGGCTCGTGATGTCGCGCATGGTTCCGTCGCCGAACAGCACCGCGCTGGACGACGCCGTACCGTCCGAATTGGTCGCTTGCTGTGCGATGACGGCGTCACGATATGCATTGTAGTTCGTGACGAAGGTGGTAAGCGCCGTCGTGATCTGGCTGGTATCGGTCCCGATGCTGATGTTCAGCGTCGCACCGGTGGTTGTTGCCTGTAGCAGATCGAACGTGACGCCTGTCAGCACGTCCGTTATGTCGTTGGTATCCCGGGTCATCGAGATACCGTCAAGGGTGAACTTCGCTGCCTGGGACGTCTGCAGCACGTCGGAGAATGATCCGGAGCTGTCGGTCACCCCCAACTCGTTGAGGATGTCGTTGCCGGACGTGCTGGAATAGGTGATGTCGGCGGCATCCTCTGTTCCCGAGAGCACCATCTCGTAGGAACCGCTGGAGACCTGCACGATCGACGCCTGGACGTTGGTCGTCGAGGTCTGGGCATTGATGGTGTCGACGATATCCTGGAGCGACATCGTGCTCGTCACGCTGATGCTGGCGGTGCTGCCGCTACCCAGCCCCAGCGAAAACGTCCCGGTATAGCCGAGCGCGGTGGTTTCGCTCGACTGCGAGGTCCCGATCACCTTCTGCGCCGTTGCGATCTGGCTGATCGTCAACGTATGGTCGCCGGTCGCAGCGCCATTGCTGACGCTCATGGACAGCGCGGACGACGCGCTGACGTCGCCGGTCGAGCTGATGGACGCCGAGCGCGTTGCGAACACGTTCGTCGCGAGCGAATTGACGACCGAAGTCGCGAGCGACGAAAGCCCGGAGGACAACGTCGAGAGGTCGGTCTGGAGTGTCTGGTAAGCGGAGACCTTGGCCTCGTTGTTGGTGATGGTGGTCGAGATCGTGGTCGCCGCAGTGAGCTTGGCATTCACAGCCGCCGTGATCAGCGCGCTCCAGTCGACGCTGGTCGACGTGGTCGTGCCGGTCGTTGTCACCGATGAAGCGCTCGACGCCGTCGAACTGGTCGACGTGCTGCTGGTGCTTGAGCTGACACTGGTCACTGATGTGCCCGACCTATCGCAGGAAAAGCCGGGCCGGCCTCATGCCGGCCCGGAAAGACGATTCTTAGCCGAGCAGCTTGAGCAGGTACTGCGGCATCTGGTTCGCGGCGGATTCCGCCGACACCGCGGCCTGAGTCTTCACCTCGGCCGAGGACAGCGTGGCCTGCTCGGCTGCGATATCCACGTCCTTGATCGCCGAGTTGGCGGATTCGAGGTTCTGGGTCTGGGTCGAGATCGAGTCCGAGGAGAAGTTGAAACGCGACTCCTGCGCACCGATCGAGGCGCGGGCGGCCGAGACCGTGTCGATCGCGGTATCCAGTGCGGTCAGCGCCGAGGTCGCGCCCGTCTGGGTGCTGACGTCGAGCGAGGAGACGGCGAGCGAGGACGCCGTCAGATTCGACAGCGTGATGGTGATGGTGTCCGATCCCGACGAGCCGACCAGAACCGAGACGCCCGACGAAAATACGCTGGTGCCGTCGAGCAGGCTCTGGCTGGAGTAGCGCGTGCCGCTCGCGATGGAATCGATTTCGCTCGTGAGCTGCGAGAATTCCGATTGGATGTAGGTGCGGCTGGAGGTGGTGGTGGTGCCCGAGGACGACTCGGAAGCCAGCGACTTCATGCGGGCGAGAATGTCGGAGATGTTCGAGGCGCCGCCGTCGGCCGTCTGGAGGACCGCGGTCGCCTGCGAGGCGTTGGTCGCGGCCTGCTGCAGCGTGGTGACGTCCGAGGAGATGCGGGTGGAGATCGCAAGACCCGCGGCGTCGTCGGAGGCCGAGGTGATGCGCGAGCCGCTCGACAGTTTCGAGAGCGCGCTGCTCTCCTGCGCGGAGTTGATGTTGAGGTAGCGGACTGCGGCATTCGCAGCGGTATTGGTGGAAATCGCGGGCATTGCAGGCTCCTGTGCTGATGGGCATGACGTGCCGCATCGTGATTAAGCGACTGACGACGACGCGGGCGCAGCCCCGTCCGTTCGCTCAAACGGCGGAGCGCAAGGAGATCAGGCGAAAATAATTTCGGATGCGGGATTTTATGGTTAGCAATCTGTAAACGCGGTGCGAATGTCGCGTTCGTGCCGCCGCAGCAGCTGGCGGAGCTGCTGGCGGCCACGCTTGAGAAGCGACTCCACCGCAGCGACCGTGGTGTCCATCACCTGGGCGATCTCGCCGTTGCTCATGTTCTCATGATACGACAGGATCACCGCGACGCGCTGCTGCTCGGGCAGCCGCTGCATTGCGACCTCCAGCATGTCGTTCAGCTCGTTGCGCTCGATGATGTCGGCCGCATCCGGCTGACCATCGGCAACCTCCGGCACCGTGTCGACGTTCTCCGTGCGCGGCTTGCGGCGCAGATCGATGCAGCGGTTGGAGATGACACGGTAGAGCCAGGTGGAGAACTTTGCGCGACCATGCTGCCAGCGTCCGCGATGGCTCCAGATCTTGAGCATGGTGTCCTGCACCACGTCCTCGGCATCCGCGGCGTTGCCGACGATGCGAAGCGCGATTGCATAGGCACGATCGATGTGACGTTCGACCAGCATGCGGAACGCCGCTTCGTCATCGGTCGCAAGGCGATCGAGCAGCTCGCTGTCTTCATCGAGGACGATCTCGGCGGTCGGCATCGCGTCCGGCGCGAGCGGCGCGGACGGCATCACCGGCAACGTCTCGTCGACCGGCACCGTCGTCGTGACTTCGGCCTCGGCGGGCGCCCAGACATCAAGCGCGTAACTCATCCCGCAATCTCCAACCCGCAATGCCGGCGGCGCATATTCCACACGGCTTCCAGGCGTTGAACGCGGGAGCGAACCAATCCAGGCGGAGAATTTTTGTTATTTTTCAAGATGTTATCCGGAATCTTTTGCCGAGTGACCGGCAACAATTGCCGACATTGCGCGAAGCGCGCGCTACCGTCCTGCAATCATCGACATCGTCTCGCGTCATTTGCGGATCATTCATCCCGAATAGATGCAGCTTCGAAAACTCGAGGAGATACACGGCACTAAACCGAACACGCGCTCCGCGCGCGAGGCACGCGGCGATCGATTGTGTCCAAGTGTGAATGAACGCGAGACGATTTTCTCACTCGGCAATTTTTGCCGAATCACCTTTTCGAACCTAGCGGATTTTTTGAATCTGTCAGTCGCGACATGCGCGGTTTTGAATCGCGCGCGAACTTTTTTCGTCACGATCGCGCCTGACTTGCAACACGGCAGCGTTAATCGGTTCGATTGGCGGGGAATTGCAGCATGAAGATCGTGACGGCCGACGCGAAACGTCGGACGAGAATTGTTTCTGCTTGGTCATTCGATGTTTTCGATACATTTCTCGTGCGAGCCTGCACGACGCCAGATGGCGTATTTGAAAGGACTTACGAGCTATCGGGCATTTCAAGAATATGTCCGAACGTTTCTGCCAGTTTCGTTCAACATCGCATACAGGCCGAATCGCGCGCACGCCGAAGCACGAAGGACAAACGCGGTGTGAGCGAAGTGCATATCGCCGAGATCTATTCCTATTTTCCGTTCAAGCTGTTCGGACTCGATCGCCACAATCTCGATGATCTCGTCGAGGCCGAGTTCGCCGCCGAGATCGAGCTTTGCCGCGTCAATCCGGAAATGCTCCAGCAATATCTGGACATGAAGCGCGCCGGTCATCGCACCGGATTCATCTCGGACACCTACTGGGATTCCGCGCAGCTCGCCCGCCTGCTGCGCGCCTGCCGTCCCGGCCTCGACTGGGACTTCCTCTATGCGTCCTGCGATCACGGCAGTAGCAAGAGCGAGTGCTTGTTCGCCAAATACATCTCTGATCAGGGCATCGATCCGGCCGCGTCCTTTCACGTTGGCGACAACGAGAGCGCCGACATCAAGGGCGCGCGGCGCCACGGCATCCGTCCCCGCTACTATGCGCAAGCCTCCGCGCCATTGGCCTCGAAGCTCCAGCGCGAGACCGCGATGTTCGACTTGCTGTGCCAGGGCAAGCCATCGCGGCTCGACCAGGGCGCGCGCACGCTGCGGCGAATGGTGGCGTCGCGGAGCACGGAGAAATCAACGGCGTTCCAGTCGGGCCTGACCGTGCTTGGTCCGGTCATGACGGCGTTCGATGCTTTCGTCGCGTTGCGCTGCGAGGCGCTGGCGCAGCCAGGCCGGCGCGTGACCCTCGGCTTTCTCGGCCGCGATGGATTTTTGTCACACCGGATCTGGCAGGAACGCCGCGGCCCAACGTCGGCCTATGTCGAGATCAATCGCCGCGTCAGCCTGATCGGCTCCGCCGATTCGATGGAGCCGCTCTGCGATCTCCTCGGCAAGGTGCTCAGAATCGATGCGCCGACGCTGCGCGACATGCTCAAGATCCTGCCGCCAAAGGTCGCCGCCTTCTTTGCGAACTATCCCGACGGGATCGCGCCCGGCGACGAGCTTGCCGAAGCGCTGCCGCACCTGATGGACGCAAGCGAGATCACCGAGCTTGCCGCCGGCTTGCGCGCCCGCCTGCTCGCTTATCTCCGCCACACCATCCCGGGGTTTGACGACTGCACGGACCTCGTTCTCGCCGATCTCGGCTATTCCGGCAGCGTACAGAAGGCACTGCGCCGCATCTTCGACCAGGAAGGCATCAAGATCCGCCTGCACGGTGCCTATCTGATCTCGCTCGATGACGCCCTCGACGACATCGCCGAGGGCGATACTGCGGAAGGCTTCGTCTCCGATCTGGTGGTGACGCCACACGTCAAGCGCATGCTGATCCGCAATGTCGCGCTGCTCGAGCAGATCTGCTGCTCTGCCGACGGCTCGGTGCGAGACTATCAGGATGAGACCGTCCTGCGCGAGATCAATCCGCGCCCCGCCGAACAGATCGCGCTGGCCGCCGAGATCCAATCGGGCGCGCTGGCCTTCGCGGCAGCAGCGGACAAGATCGCCTCCGAATACGAGCTGGTGCCTCATGCTGCGCTCGACGTCGCCGCAAGCTGGAGTGCGGCGACGCTGGCGCGCCTGTTGCTGCTGCCGGACGACGACGAGATCGCGCTGCTCGGCGGATTGAAGCACGATGTCAATCTCGGCACCCATGCGCTGGCGCCACTGCTCGACGGCGATTTCGTCCGCAACCAGCTCACGGCTCGCGGCCTTTCCGCCGCCTGCACCTCGGCCGCGCCGCCGATGTGGCTTGCCGGCAGCTTTGCCGGCCTGTCGCCGTCCTATTCCTATCTCTACACGCTGTTCGGCGCGAACCGCCTGCCCCCCGACGTGTTCGAGGAAGCCGCCTGCGGTACGTTACAGATCGGCCTGTTCCGAACCGAGGGCAGCGCCTCGATGGAAACGGTGACCGTTTATCGCACCGGACTTGGCGAGCTGCGCCTGCGCATCCCGTTATCGCGGGCGATGGCCGTCGCGACGATCGCCGTCCCGCTGGCGAAGCTCGCCCGCGAAGGTCTCCTTCACGGCGTGAGCGTCCAGGGCGGCGACAGCGTTCGCGACGCCTCCGAAAGCCAGGACGTGACCGGGATCGCTGCCGACGGCCTGGTCCATGCCGGGCTCCAGCGAAACGGCTCCTATTACTGCGCCGAGAACGACGACGGCTGCCTCCTGATCCCGGTCGCCCCGATGGCGCGGGACGTCGCGGTCTATTCGATCGCGCTCACCTCGCTCAGTCACGCCCGCATCCTTGCCACCCCGCGCGAATAATGCGCCTGATCGCGCCCCCTCGCCCGTTGAAGCCCAAGGGCCGACACGAAACGAGGGGGCACGGAGTTGACGGACGGAACGCAAACAGATCTTGACGGCCTTTTGCATGCGGCCGGCATCCGGCTCGGTGACGCGCAGCGCTATCGCCTCGGCTGGCTGGTTGGCCGCTGCGGCGCCCCGACGGTGCAGCAGGCGCATGAAGGCCGCCGAAGCGGCGGGGTGGTCATCCTGACCGAGCCACCAAGCGGCGCCGCGGCCGAGCTGTTCTACCGCACCCTGACTCCGGGCTGCGCGGTCGTCATCCCGCTCAGCGAAAATCCGGGCTTTGACTTCCTCAAGTCGAAGCTGACCGAGTTCGGCACCGTCGGCCCGAGCGCCGAGGGTCCGCATGAAATGTGGTGGGGCGGAATCGGCTGGTCGAGGTTTCTCGCGGCCGCGGATCAATGCACGGTGCGGCCGCGCGTCATCTCCTACTACCCTTACGGCACCGACCCTTCCGCGATCCGCGCCTTGCAGTGCTCACTCGAGGCCTTTGAGCTCGACAGCCATATCGAGCCGATCGCAGCCGAGCTCGGCGAAGAGTTGCTTTGCTTCGAGAAGGCCGAGTTCATCGCGCGGATGTGGAGCCGCTACAGCGAACCGCTGCTTTTCGTCGAACCAGGCGCGGTACTGCGCGAGGCGCCTCTGCTGCCGTCCGCGCTCGGCTGCGACGTCGCTCTCCACAAGTGGAACCGTTGGGAGATGTCGGCGCGTACGCTCTATCTCGGCCGTACGACCGGCGCGGAGCAATTCCTGCAGGCCTGGCACCACCTTGCCGCCTCCCATCCCACGATCTGGGAAGGCTATCTGCTCGACCAGGCCTGGAGCCACGCCTCCTCGCATGGCCCGCTCGACACGGTTTGGCTCCCCCGCTCCTATCATACGCTGACGGGTGACCTCGCCGCGAGCCGCGCCAGCATTATCCATGCGCAGCCGACGACCACGACCGAGCTCGGACCTGATCCCAGCTTCGCCTCCCTCGTGCGCGCGGCCCGCCGCGCCGGCCGGACCGGCGCGGGTGACGCCTTCATGGTCATGACTTCGAAGGCCACCCCCGACAATGGCGTCGCCGTGATCCTGCGCGACGTCGAGGCCAACGAGGCGCGTGCGGTCGCCGCCACCGTCGAGGCGGTGACCGGCGCCTTTGCCCGCGACTGCGGCGGTTATGGTCGGTTCGAGCTGTCGCTCTGCGGCTGGCAGGACGATGTCAACACCGCACGGGAAGCGGCGCGCCTCGCGCGCTATCGCGTGTTCGAAATCACGCCGGGACAGAAGATCGCCGGTGACTTCTTCGCCAGCGCCGCCGCCGAAGCCACGCGCTGCCATCTCATCCCCTGACGAGAGCAATTCCGATGCTGAAGACCATCATCCTGCTCACACAAACCGGCCAACAGCAGCTACCGCTTGCTGCGCTGCTCCGCGAGCACAATCCAGGCCTGTCCTTCTGCTCGGCGCTGTCGGCCCGCGACCTCCTCGCGATCGCACCTGAAACCTTACGCGATGCGCGGCTGGTGTCCTTTGCCAACGATGTCGCAATCCCCGAGAAATTCCTGCTCCAGCTCGGGTGCGGCGCCTACAAATTCTATGTCGCGCCCGTTCAATATCCCGGTCTGCCGACGGCGCCCGACGACGGCGATGATCCGCGTTGCTTCTCGGCGATCGCGCAATCGATGACGATCTGGCCCGACACCCGCCGCGTGGTCGGACTTGAAACCCTGACCGTTCCGGAAGAGGCGCCGTTGATCGAACGCGAGCGGCAGACTTTCACCCGGCTCGCACACCTGTTCTGGCGGATGGCCGGCATGATCGCGAATGAAGCGACCGAGCTGCCGGGAATCATCGACAGCACAGAGAGCAAGCCGAGCTTTGCGCAGATGAATTGAGGCTATCGCCCTCGCTTCATCAACTCCGCGGACAAGGCATCGCGATGCGCCGGCGCCGCGATCGTGATCAGGCGGCGCGCGCGTTCGGCAAGACTAAGGCCGCGCAGCTCCGCCACGCCCCACTCGGTCACGATGGCATCGACATCGGCGCGCGGCGTCGTCACGGTCTCGACATCGGGCACGATGCGGCTCGTTCCATCCGAGGCAGTTGCGGGTAACGCAATGATGGCTCTGCCGCCCGGCGAGGCGTTGGCACCGCGCACGAAGTCGAGTTGCCCGCCGATCGCGCCGACCGCCACGCCGTTCAAGGTCTCGGAATTGACGGAGCCGTCGAGACCGACCTGAAGCGCGGAATTGATTGCGACCAGCCGGCTGATCTGCGCCAGCACGCCCTGGCTGTGCGTGTAGGACGCGGGGCGCACCGCAATCGCGCTATTCTCATGCACGAAGCGATAGAGCCGCTGCGTGCCGATCACCTGATTGGTGACGGTGATGCCAGCATCCAGCCCCTTGCGCGCGTTGGTGACAGCGCCACGCTCGATCAGGTCGACGACGGCATCGTTGATCAGGCCGGAATGAATGCCGAGATCGCGCGCATGCGAGAGCGAGGACAGGATCGCGTCCGGAATCCTGCCGACCCCGAACTGCAAGGTGCTGCCATCGGCGATCAAGCCTGCCGCATGGGCTGCGATGCGGCGCGATACATCATCAGGCGGCGTTGACGGCAATTCAACAGGCGGGCGGCGTACGGCAACCCGCAGATGGATCGGCACGTCGTCCGGCCATTCCGCACCATAGGTCCAGGGCGCATCTGCATTGACTTCCACAACGACCAGGCGCGCGCGGCGAGCGGCGTCGATCACATAGTCGTTCGAAAGGCTGGCGCTGAGCCTGCCGTCGCTCGCTTGTGCGAGCTGTACGAGCACGACGTCGGACCGGTGCCGACCCGTGGCGAAATCAGCGCAGAAGGCGCTGTAGTTGCTCGGGATCACCGCGAGCCGGCCGACCTTGGCGAGGCGTCGCGCGTTGCCGATCACGCCATAGCTGAGAAACGAAATGTTCGACGCGGATTCGGACGAAAACGTGTCGGAGAAGAGTGGGCCGACCAGCAGACGGAACGACGGAAGACGGTCTGCCTGTGTCACGAGCGCTTCGGTGAGCGTACGCGGCTCGGCCGTCGTCTGGCCGCACACCACGAGATCGCCGTCCCGGATCAGGCCGGTGAAGTCGATCGATGGCGCATCGCAGGACACGGCTCAGTATGACTTGGCGAGGCCGAGCACTTTCTCCGCGATGAAGCTGAGCGCGAGCTGCGGGCTGACCGGCGCGATCCGCGGGATCAATATCTCGCGCAAATAGCGCTCGACATGAAACTCCTTGGCATAACCGAAGCCGCCATGCGTCATCACGGCCTGCTCACATGCCGAAAAGCCGGCCTCGCCCGCGAGATATTTTGCGGCATTGGCGGCGGCGCCGCAGGGCATGCCCTTGTCGTACTGCCAGGCGGCCGACATCACCATCAGCCAGGCCGCCTCGAGCTCGACCCAGTTCACCGCAAGCGGATGCTGGATGCCCTGATTCTTGCCGATGGGGCGATTGAACACGACGCGGGTCTTGGCATATTCGGTCGCGCGCGACAGCGCGAGCTTGCCGAGGCCTACCGCTTCCGCAGCGATGAGAATGCGCTCCGGGTTCATGCCTTCGAGGATGTACTCGAAGCCGCGTCCCTCTTCGCCGATGCGGTCCTCCATGGGGATCTCGAAATCCTCGAAGAACAGCTCGTTGGAATCAACGATCTTGCGGCCCATCTTCTCAATCTCGTGGACCTTGATCTTCTTGCGGTCGAAATCGGCATAGAACAGGCTGAGGCCGTGGGTGGGCGAGCGCACCTCCTCGAGCGGCGTGGTGCGCGCGAGCAGCAGGATCTTGTGCGCGACCTGCGCGGTCGAGATCCACACCTTCTGGCCGTTGACGATGTAGCGGTCGTTCTTGGCTACCGCACGGGTCCGGAGCTGCGTGGTGTTGAGGCCGGTGTTGGGCTCGGTGACGGCAAAGCATGCCTTTTCGCGGCCCTCCACCATCGGCGGCAGCATGCGCATGCGTTGCTCTTCGGTGCCGAACACCACGACCGGGTTGAGGCCGAACACGTTGATATGCACAGCCGAGGCGCCGGACATGCCGGCACCGGATTCCGCGATCGTGCGCATCATGATCGCGGCCTCGGTGATACCGAGACCGGAGCCGCCATAGGCCTCCGGCACGCAGATGCCGAGCCAGCCGGCATCGGCGAGCGCCTTGTGAAAATCGTGCGGGAAGCCGCCTTCGCGGTCCTTGTTCAGCCAGTAGGCGTCGTCAAAGCCCTCGCAGATCTTCGCGATGGCGTCGCGGATGGCTTCCTGCTGATCGGTGAGCGCAAAATCCATGGTTGGTCTCCTTTGCCGGAGGCTCGTAAGTTAGCGCCCCATCTGCGAGGGCAGCCAGAGGATGATACTCGGGAATGCGACCAGGATCGCGATCGCGATCAGGTGCGCGATGAAATGCGGGAAGGTGCCGTGGAAAACTTCCGCCACCGGGCGCTTGGCGTAGCGCGCGACGATGAAGCAATTGAGCCCGACCGGCGGAGTGATCATGCCGACCTCCGCGGTGACGATCTTGATAACGCCGAACCAGATCGGATCGAAGCCGAGCGTCTTGATGAGCGGCAGCACGATCGGCACCGTCAGAACCAAAATCGCGATCTGATCCATGAAGGAGCCGAGCACGATATAGCCGCAGAGGATCAGCGTGATGATCACCCACCGCGAGGTCGGGAGCGAGCCGATCCAGGCGACGAGGTCCTGCGTCACATGCGTCAACGTGAAAAAGTAGCCGAAGATCGAGGCACCCACCAGGATCATGATGATCATGCAGGTGCCGTGACAGGCGCGCAGCAGCGTCTTGTAAAGGGAAGACGGCGTGATCTTGCCCTTGACGATTGCGAGGAGGAAGGCGCCGAATGCGCCGAAGGCGGAGGCTTCCGTCGGCGTCGCGACGCCGAGATAGATCGTGCCTGTCACGATCGAGAACAGCACCACCATCGGCGAGACCTGCCACAGCAGCGCGAACTTGTCGCGCCACGGCACCGATTTTGCGCCCGGCGCACGCGACGGATCCTGCCAGACCAGGAAGTAGATCGTGGCCATGATGGTGATGGTGACGAGGATCGCCGGGATGATGCCGCTGATCAGCAGCTTGCCGATGTTCACTTCGGCAAGCAGGCCGAAGATCACCAGTGCGACGCTGGTCGGCAGCAGCATGGACAACGTGCCGGAGATCGCGACCACGCCGGCCGCCATCTTCGGCTCGTAACCCTGGCGGATCATCGCCGGCAGGCTGGTCGAGGACAGCGTCGCGGCCGAGGCCGTCGAGGTGCCACAGATCGCGCCAAAGCCTGCGCCGGCAAGTGCGGTCGCCATGCCGAGCCCGCCGGGAATGCGGCCGACCCAGGCCGACGCCGTCTTGAACAGATCGTCCGCGACACCCGACAGCAGCACGAGATCGGCCATCAGCAGAAACATCGGGATGGTGATCAGCTCATAGGAGGACACAGTCGAAAGCGGCGCGGTCTGCAAGATGCCCGACAGCGTCGCAAAGCCGCCGACCATCACGAGCCCCACCGAACCGGAAAAGGCCATCGCAAAGCCGACGGGCGTGCCGAGCGCGAGCAGGCAGAACAGAAGGCCGAGAACGATAAGAGGTGTCATCGGCCGTTACTCGAAGGATCTTGCTTCACCGATTCCCGTCACCGGCGGTAAAGGATAGAGGTCGCGCCCGCTGACAAGGCTCAGCGCATTGCCGACGAGTTGAAGGGTCAGCCGCAGCACCAGCACGCCGCAGCCGAACGGCACCAGCGCCGCTGAGATCCAGGTCGGCCAGGGGATCGCGCCAGCCAGCACGTCATGCTGCTCGTAATTTTCCAACGCTCGCTCGAAGCCGACCTTGCAGATCAGGACGAATACGAACAGCCCGGCGAGCGCGGTAATGATCTCCGACAGCCGCCGTCCCGCCGGCGAGAAGCGCGACAACAAAATATCGACGCCGACATGGGCATGCTCGCGCAGGCCGTCCGATAACGTGAGAAAAAACACGCCGGCCAGCAGGTAGAGCCCGATCAGATCATAGGTAAAGGAGAACGGGCGATTCATGACGTAGCGCATGAACACGTCGGCGACCACCAGCATCATGATCACGAACAGAAACACCACCGCGATCACCGTCAGCGCGCGCTCCAGCGTGCCGAGCATATTGCTGAGCTGCTTGATCACCTCGGGCGCCTCCCTTCACTACTTCGCGCCGCCGGCGGCGAGCAGCCCCTCGAACTCCTTCAACGCGGCGGAAGCCTGCTTGCCGCGGCTGTCGAGACCGGCCGCCCATTCCTGGCCGACGCCTTTGAGCTTCTCCTTGATCTCGGCGCGCGTCGCGTCCGGCAGCGGCTCGAAGCTGACACCACTCTCTTGCAAGTGCTGCTTCGTCGCGTCCTGCTCCTTGTCGACGTCAGCGCAGGCCTTCGGCTCGATCGCCTCGGATGCTTCGTCCATCGCCTTCTTGACGTCCTCCGGCAGCTTGTCCCAGACCGACTGGTTGATCGAATAGGCAACGATGAAGCTGCCGAAGCTGACGCCCTCGGTCGCGTGCTTCACGAGCTTGTCGAGACCATAGGCGACGACGCTTTCCATCGGAAACAACAGGCCGTCCATCGTGCCGCGCGATAGCGACTCGTAGGCGTCGGGCGCGGCCATGCGCACCGGCACGGCGCCGAGCGCGCGCAGCGTCAGATCCTGCGCGCCGCCTGTGGTGCGCAGCTTCAGGCCCTGCATGTCCTTCGGCGTTTCGACCTTCGCCTTGGCGGTCCACACCTGATAGGGCGGCAGCACGACCTCGAACAACAGCTTGATCTTGTTGGGTGCGTATTCCTGCTTGGCGAGCAGGCCTTCGCGCGCCGTCTTCCAGTAGGCGAGCGTGCCTTGGCAACTCGTCTGGAACGCGCCCGGCAACTGCGCGACTTCCGACAGCGGCATCTTGTCCGAGACATAGGACGGCCCGATGTAGCCGATGTCGACGACGCCGGATTGCGTCAGGCGCAGCATGTCGGCAGCTTTGCCGATCTGCTGGTTCGGGTAGTAGGTGAAGGTGACGTCGCCGTTGGTTCGCCTGGTGACGTCGTCCATCCACGGCTTCAGCATCAGGCGGACGAGGTAATGGCCGGCGGGAAAGGAGTCGGCGACCTTCAGCTCCAACGCCCGCGCCGGGCTGATCACGGTCGGCAGCGCCAGCGCCGCGAGAGCCCACACCAGCTTCTTGTTCATTCGTTTCTCCCTGACGCGGTGGCAACGCCGGAGCCGCAGCTCAAGCGGCTGGCTCCTCGCACCATTTCTTGCTTGAGCCAAACGTACATATATGTGAATTTATCTGTCAAGGTTATGAACAATGCATGGGCCTATGCGCCGTGGAAGCCGGGAAGGTTTGCTTCGTGAGCCGGAATTCCGCCCCCGGGTTCACGCATCTGAACCATCGGCTTGAAGGGAGAGACAGGATGGCCGGGCTTTACTTCGAGGATTTTTCGGTCGGCCAGGAGTTCAGGCATCCGCTGACCCGGACCGTCACCGAGATGGACAACACGCTGTTCAGCCTGCTGACGCTCAACCCGCAGCCCCTGCACATCGATGCGCACTTTTCCGCGCAGACCGAGTTCGGCCAGCGCATCTTCAACAGCCTCTATACGCTCGGCATCATGATCGGCATGACGGTCTACGACACGACACTCGGCACAACCGTCGCCAATCTCGGCATGACCGACGTGACCTTCCCCAAACCGGTCTTCCATGGCGACACGCTGCGCGCGACGACAAAGGTGCTGTCGGTGCGGGAGTCCAAATCGCGGCCCAAGGCGGGCATCGTCGAGTTCGAGCACCATGCCTACAACCAGAACGACGAGATCGTCGGCAAATGCCGCCGCATGGCGATGATGCACAAGAGGCCGGTCTGATGCGTTCGATGCTGTTCGTGCCGGGCGATTCCCCGCGCAAATTCGCGAAGGCCAGCGAAGGCAAGGCCGACGCCCTGATCATCGACCTCGAGGATTCCGTCGTCACCGAGAAGAAGGACGAGGCGCGCGGGCTGACGCTTGCAATGCTCAAGGGGCGCTGCGGGGCGCACCAGCTCTATGTCCGCGTCAACGCGCTCGACACCGGCATGACGCTCGCCGATCTCGCCGCGGTCATGCCAGGCGCGCCCCACGGCATCGTGCTGCCGAAATCGCGCGGCGGCGACGACGTCCGCCAGGTCGCGCTCTGGCTCGAAGCGTTCGAGGCGGCTGCCGGCACCACGGTGGGCTCGACCCGCATCGTCTGCGTCGCGACCGAAACCGCTGGCTCGATCTTCGGCCTCGGCACTTACAAGGATTGCTCCCCGCGCCTCGCCGGCCTGATGTGGGGCGCCGAAGATCTCTCCGCTTCGCTCGGCGCCACTGAGAAAGCGAGCGGCGGCGTGTTCCACAGCCCCTACCGCCTGGCCCGCGATCTCTGCCTGATGGCGGCGGCCGCAGCGGAGGTAGCGCCGATCGACACCGTCTATATCGACATCGACAACCTCGCGGGTCTCGAGCAGGAGACGCGCGCCGCCCGCCGCGATGGATTTTCCGCAAAGGCGCTGATCCACCCCAAACATGTCGACATCGTCAACGCCGCTTTCGCCCCGACCGACGCCGAGCGTAGCTGGGCGGAGAAGGTGATCGCGGCCTTCGCCGACAATCCCAATTCCGGCACGCTGCGCCTCGACGGCATGATGATCGACAAGCCGCATCTTCGCGCCGCGAAGAAGATCCTTGACCTTTCTTAGGACGTCATCCCCAATGATCGTTCGCCAAGCCGCCAACGTCCTGGAGATCATGGAATTCTTCGCGCAGGCCAGGAAGCCGGCGACGCTCGCGGAGATCGCCGATCATTTCGGCTGGCCCCGCTCGTCGACCTTCAACCTGCTCGCAACACTGTCGGAGAAGGGCTATCTCTACGAGCCGCGGCGCCGCGGCGGCTACTACCCGACGCCGCGCTGGCTGACGCTGGCGCGGATGGTCTCGGAAGTCGAGCCGCTGCCGCCATGGGTGCATGCGCTGATCTCGGAGCTTTCGGCCGAGACCGGTGAGACCGCATCCATCGTTGCGCCGTCAGGCGTCATGGCTGTTTTCATCGACGTCGTGGAATCGCAGGCCCCGATCCGCTACTTCGCCACGATCGGCCATCGCATTCCCATCCACGCCAGCGCCAGCGGCCGCGCGCTGCTGCTGCAATATTCCAAGGAAGAGCGCGATCAGCTCTATCGCAAGATCGAGTTCAGGCAGTATGGCGCGTCGACACCGATCAGCATCGAGGCGGTCGAGGCGGAGCTGCGCAATTCGATTGCCCGCGGCTATTGCCAGAGCTTTGGCGACTTCAGCCGCGACCTCGCGGGCGCCGCGATCCCGCTGCCGATCGGCGATCGGCGCCTGTCCGTTGTCGTCGCCGGACCGGAATTTCGCATCGGCCCCAAGGTGCCCGATGTTGCGGCGCTGATCGCAAGGACGGTCGATCGGCTCCGGCCAAAGACGGCGGCCTGAACTTTACTCGAATGCTTGAACGGGCGGCGCCGAGGTCGGCGCCGGCGCAGCCGGAGCTGCCTGAACCGGCGGACTGTTAGCTGGCCCCATTTGTGCGACACGGCCATTGGCTTCCATCGGCACGCTGCTGGTGGGCCCCGGGGCCGCAGAGTTGGGCGTCGGCGCTACTGGGGCGGACGCTGGAGGCGGGGCCGAACTCGGGACGCGACTAGCTTCTCTGCGTTGCCGCTGCCGGCTCGCCGCCGACCGAGAACCGCGCAGGCCCCATGAGCGCGCGATAGAAGGACCCGCGGCGTAGCCGACGAAGGCTCCCGCCACTGCACCGATTGGCCCCAGCACGACCGCACCGGAAACGGCTCCAAGAGCAGCATCGCCGGCGCGCTCCTGCGCAACGGCACCTGCCGGAACCAACGCCAGCATCACGACTGCGGCCATCAAAAATCTGTTCATCCGAGCGCCTCCCTCAAGGGAAATTCACTCTTACGAAAATATGGCAGCAGGACGTTTGTTTATCGCCCAACACAGGGCAATCGGCCGATGGAACTCGAGATTGTAGCCCGCATGCAGCGTAGCGGAATGCAGGACCAGTGGCCCCGGATTGCTCTGCGCTCCATCCGGGCTACGGCAGTTGCGCATGGAGAAGATTCTAGACGATCTTGATCGACATGTCCGGCAGGCCTTCGAGCTTGCACAGGAGCACGTCACCCTTCACCACCGGGCCGACATTCTCCGGCGTGCCGGAATAGATGATGTCGCCCGCCTTCAGCTCGAAGGCTTCCGAGAGCTTTGCAATCTGCTCGGCGACGCTCCAGATCATCTTCTCGAGATCCGAGTTTTGTCGCACCACGCCATTCACCGCGAGCGAGATCGCGCCCCTGCTGAGATGCCCGACCTTCGACGCGGGATGGATCGGGCCGATCACCGCGGCATGGTCAAAGCTCTTGCCGATCTCCCACGGCTTCTTCTCCGCAGCCATGCCGTTCTGAAGATCCCGCCGGGTCATGTCGAGGCCGAGCGCATAGCCATAGACGTGGTCGAGCGCCTTCTCCGGTAGGATGTTGCTGCCACCGGATTTCAACGCGGCGACCAGTTCGACCTCGTGATGGTAGTTCTTGGTCAGCGACGGATAGGGATGCTCGGCGACCTCGCCGACCGCGACGTTCTGGATCGCATCGGTCGGCTTCTGGAAGAAGAACGGCGGCTCGCGGTTCGGGTCGGAGCCGCGCTCGATCGCATGCGCGGCATAGTTGCGGCCGATGCAGTAGATGCGGCGGACCTGGAACACATCCGTCTCGCCGATGATCGGGATCGTCGTCATCGGCACCGGGAAAATCGGCTTCGGCCCTGCTTGCGCGGCGGCCGGCGCAGCCTCGGTCATGGTGGCCGCGGTTGCCGCGGCGGCGGCGGTCGCAAGCAGCTCGCGTCGCGAGGGTGAGGAGGTCTTTTTCATGTTTTATGCTCCTGTGGCGCAGTCAATTGGGCCGGACCGATGGAATAGTGGATCAGGCACTTCCTATCAACTGCCCTTGATACGGCCCCGCCCACTGGCAGGCGCAAGGTAGGATCGATCCGGAAAAGACATCAGCGAAGGGTGTCACGACGTGCACGCTACGCCACAGCCCAGCCGGAACGGCGTCATCGCAACGCTATTGTTCGTCATCGCAACATCCCCTGCAGCGGGTGCAAGAGCGCAATCGATCACGCCGGCGCGCATGACGGCGATCGGCACGATCGACACCCGCTTTCAATCCTACAATATCGAGATGGTCGAGGTGACGGGCGGGCGCTTCTGGAAGCCGTACGCCCGAAGCTCCAACGCGCAGATCGCGCGTGACCGCTACAGCTACAGGCCGCCAATCGATCTCGCCAGCACGCGGCTGCGCAAACTCGCCGCTGCTCTGGGCCCAGCCTATATGCGCATCAGCGGCACCTGGGCCAACGCAACGTTCTTCGCCGATACGGACAACGCGCCGGCTGCACCACCTCCCGGTTTCAGCTCCGTGCTGAGCCGCGCGCAATGGCGCGGCGGCGTCGACTTTGCGCGCGCGGTGAATGCGGAGATCCTGACGTCGTTTGCCATCAGTGCAGGCAGCCGCAACGCGGACGGCCGTTGGACGCCGGACCAGGCGCAACAGCTTCTCTCTTTCACCCAGTCGCTCGGCAGCCACATCGCAGCCGCCGAATTCATGAACGAGCCGACGCTCGCGGCAACGAACGGAGCACCGCCAGGCTATGACGCGCAGGCCTATGGCCGCGACTTCGCGATATTCCATTCGTGGATACGCCAGCATGCTCCCGACACGCTGATCGTCGGTCCCGGCTCCGTCGGCGACTCGTCCTCGCCATCAACCGATGGCATCCGGACCCGCGATCTGCTCGCCGCATCCGGCCACGGCCTCGATCGCTTCTCCTATCATCACTACAATACGCTCTCGCCGCGTTGCGGCGTTCGCGATGATCCGGCGCAGGCGCTATCGGCGGATTGGCTCGCGCGCAGCGATCGCACGCTCTCGATCTACCGCGGCTTGCGCGACAAATTCGCACCCGGCACGCCGATCTGGCTGACCGAGACGGCCGATGCCGCCTGCGGCGGCAATCGCTGGGACGCGACTTTCCTCGACACCTTCCGCTATCTCGACCAGCTCGGACGGCTCGCGAAGGCCGGCGTCCAGGTCGTGATGCACAACACGCTGGCCGCGAGCGACTACGGGCTGCTCGACGAGACGAAGCTTCGTCCACGGCCGAACTACTGGGGCGCGCTGCTGTGGCATCGCCTGATGGGAACGACCGTGCTCGACGCCGGAGCTAGCGGCACGCCCGATCTTAACGTCTATGCGCACTGCCATCCCAAGACGAGCGGCGCCGTGTCCATCCTTGCGATCAATACGTCGTTGAGCAAGTCGCGCAGCCTCAAGCTGCCGATCGCATCGGAGCGCTACACGCTGGATGCGAGACAGCTGCAAAGCTCGACAGCACGACTGAACGGAAGGACACTCGAACTCGACGTCAACGACAGGCTTCCGGCACTCGAAGCGCGCACGAGCCCGGTCGGGACGATTGCCCTGGCGCCGAAAACTATCACCTTCCTGGTGATCCCTAACGCTAGCAATCCCGCCTGCCGGTGACACGCTCCGGGATCGGGAACCCATCGGAATCAGATTTCATCATTGACAAACTAGTTTGCTAATATCTAACTTACGTCCTAATGCATAACCCGCTGCGCAAGCGGTATCAGGGAGAGGAACGACAATGAGAGGGCTTTTGGCCTTTGCCATGCTTGCGGCCACGACGACTGCCGCGACCGCGCAGGTGTCCGATGACGTGGTGCGGATTGGGGTGCTGACCGATCTGTCGAGCTGGGGCCGCGACAATAGCGGTCCCGGTTCGGTCGAAGCCGCGAAGATGGCGGTGGAGGAATTCGGCCCGACCGTGCTCGGCAAGCCGATCGAGATCATCAGCGCCGACCACCAGATGAAGACCGACGTCGGCGTGCAGATCGTGCGCGGCTGGTTCGACAATGGCAAGGTCGACGCGGTCGTCGACATCCCCAACTCCGGCATCGCAATAGCCGTCCACAACATGGTGCGCGAGCGCAACAAGATCGCGCTGCTCTCCGGCCCCGGCGCAAGCTCGCTGACGGACGAGCTGTGCAGCCCGAACACCGTGCATTTCACCTACGATACCTATGCGCTGTCGAAGGTCACGGCCTCGGCCGTGATCAAGGAAGGCGGCAAGTCCTGGTACTTCATCACCGCGGACTATGCCTTCGGCCAGCAGCTCGAGAAGGACGCGACGCGTTTCGTCAACGAGATGGGCGGCAAGGTTCTGGGCGGCGTGCGGCATCCGACCAACACCGCGGATTTCTTCTCCTTCGCGCTTCAGGCGCAGAGCTCGAAGGCCGATGTCGTGGCCTTTGCCAATGCCGGCCAGGACACCGACAATGCAATCAAGCAGTCCGGCGAGTTCGGCCTCGTCCAGGGTGGGCAAAAGCTCGTTGGCCTCTTGATGTTCGACACCGACGTGCACGCCATCGGCCTGAAGGCCGCGCAGGGCACCTACATGACCACCGCGTCCTACTGGGCCATGGATGAAGCGACCCGCGCCTGGTCGAAGAAATTCTACGAGCGCACCAAGGTGATGCCGACCATGATTCAGACCGGCGTCTACGGCTCGGTGCTGCACTATCTCAAGGCCATCAAGGCCGCCGGTACGGACGATCCTGCCCAGGTGATGGCCAAGATGCGCGAATTGCCGATCGAGGATACGTTCGTCCATGGCGGCAAGCTGCGCGAGGACGGCCGCGTGATCCGCGACATGTATCTCGCCAAGGTGAAATCGCCCGAGCAGTCCAAGGAGCCTTGGGACTATCTCGAGATCGTCAAGACCGTGAAGGGCGAGGACGCCTTCCGTCCCGTCTCCGAATCCAAGTGCCCGCTCCTGAAGAAATGAGGCCCGGCATGACTGGCGACGCGCGCAACACAGGCGAAACCTACGAGTGCGATGTGCTCGTCGCAGGATCGGGCGCGGCCGGAATGGCGGCCGCGATCACAGCCCGCGCGCGCGGCCTTGATGTGCTGATCGTCGAGAAGGAGCCGCGCTTCGGCGGCACCACCGCGCGCTCCGGCGGCTGGCTCTGGATTCCCGGCACCTCGCTCGCCCGCGCCTATGGCATCGAGGAGAGCCCGGACCAGGCACGCACATATCTGCGGCACGAGGCCGGCAACAATTACGACGGCGCGCGCGTCGATGCCTTTCTCAGCGCTGGTCCCGAGGCGGTCGACTTCTTCACGACGAAGACCGCGCTGCGTTTCGACATGCCGCTGGTATTTCCGGACTACCACGCCGAAGCACCGGGTGGCGCGCAGGGCGGCCGCTCAATGGTGACGCGCCCGTTCGACGGCCGCGAGCTCGGCGACCACATCAAGACGCTGGGTCAGCCGCTGCCCGAGCTCACCGTGTTCGGCATGATGCTCGGATCGGGCAAGGAGATCATCCATTTCATGCGCGCGACGAAGTCGCTGACGTCGGCTGTGTATGTTGCAAAGCGCTTGTCCCGTCACTTGATGGACGTTCTGCGCTACGGCCGCGGCATGACACTGACCAACGGCAATGCGCTGGCAGGACGGCTCGCGAAATCCGCACTCGATCTCGACATTCCGATGTGGCTGTCCGCGCCGTTGCGCGAGCTCACGCTCGAAAACGGCGCCGTCACCGGCGCCATCGTCACGCGCGAAGGACGCGATGTGCGGATACGCTCACGCCGCGGCGTCGTGCTCGCCTGTGGCGGCTTCCCGCACGACGCTGCGCGGCGCAAGAAAATGTTTCCGCACGCGCCGACGGGCAACGAACATTACTCGCCGGGGCCGACCGGCAATACTGGCGACGGTCTGCGCCTTGCGGAAGCCGCGGGCGGGCGGATCGAGGATCGCCTGCCGAACGCGGCGGCCTGGGTGCCCGTCTCGGTGACGACGCGCAAGGACGGCTCAAAAGGCGTGATGCCGCATTTCATCGACCGCGCAAAGCCCGGCGTCATCGCCGTGATGCGCGACGGCAGGCGATTTGCCAACGAGGGCAATTCCTATCACGACTTCGTTCAGGCCATGGTGAAGGCGGCGAAGCCTGGCGAGGAGATCGCCGCGTTCCTCGTCTGCGATCACAGGACCTTGCGCAAATACGGCCTCGGCTGCGTTCCGCCCTTCCCGATGCCGCTCGGCCATCATTTGCGCACCGGCTATCTCATGTGCGGCGAGACGCTCGAAGCCCTTGCGGCCAAAGCCGGCATTGACACGAAAGCTTTCACCGAGACCGTCGCGAAGTTCAACGCCACGGCGGGGCAAGGCTACGACGCCGCCTTCGGCAAGGGGTCGAAGGCCTATAACCGCTACCAGGGCGACGCGCTACACGGCCCGAATCCTTGCGTCGCGCCGCTCGAGCGCGGCCCGTTCTACGCCATCAAGATGGTGATCGGCGATCTCGGCACCTATGCCGGCATCGTCACCGACGCCGACGCACGTGCGCTCGATGCCGAAGGCCGGATCATTCCCGGGCTGTATGCCGCGGGCAATGACATGGCGAGTGTCATGGGCGGCAATTATCCCGGCGCCGGCATCACGCTTGGGCCGGCGCTGACCTTCGGCTACATTGCCGGCCGACATCTCGCGAGGAGTGCTGCGGAGCGCAGCGCGGCGTGAACGGGAGCCCGGGAAAGCTAGATGAAGAAGGAAAGCCGCGGCATCCAGTCGGTCGAGGTCGGTGGCGAGTTGCTCCGCGCGCTCGCGAAGAGCGGCGAGCCGATGATGCTGCGCGATCTTGCGCGCGAGGCCAGCATGGCGCCGGCGAAGGCGCATCCCTATCTCGTGAGCTTTGTGCGGATCGGGCTCATTGAGCAGGATGAAACGACCGGACGCTACGAGATCGGTGCACTGGCACTCGAGCTCGGCCTGATCAGCCTGCGGCGCCTGTCGGCGGTTCGCATCGCGACGCCGAAGATCAAGGCGCTCGCCGATAGCATCGATCACGCGGTGTCGCTCGCCGTCTGGGGCAGCCATGGTCCAACCGTTGTCCAGATCGAGGAGCCCAGCCATCCCGTGCACATCGCGATGCGCGTCGGCTCGGTGATGGCGCTCCTGGAGACCGCGACCGGTCGCGCCTTTGCTGCGTTCCTACCCTCGAAGACGGTCAATGCAGCTCTTGATAGCGGCCTCGATCGCTTCGGCGTCGGCTACAATCCCAAGCGCGCGACGAAGGGCGCGAAGGTCGCCGAAATGCTCACCGAGGTACGCAACCATGGCCTCGCCCGCGCCCTCGGCGATCCCCTCCCCGGCGTCAATGCGTTCGCAGCGCCCGTGTTCGACCACGCCGGCCACGTCGCGCTGGTGATCACCGCGATGGGACCGGAGGCAACGTTCGACGCCGGCTGGGATAGCAGACTCGCGAATGCGCTGCGCGATTGTGCGGGTGGCATCTCGAAGCGGCTGGGATACGGGACCGTGAAAGCGGCGGAGTAATGTTGGGCATGCCTACAAACACCGCCGTCATGCCCCGCGAAGGCGGGGCACGCCGCGGCTTCTCCGTATTCCATTGTCGTCTCTGGAATACTGGATCGCCCGCCCCAGTGCGCAATTGCGCACAAGGCGGGCGATGACCCGAGAGTGCGGGACGCGCGTGCCTAAATCTCCTCAATTCGTCGCCTGCCTTGCCGCCGGCATGTAGATCTGCGCGTAGCCTTCCTTGATCGCCGAGGTGATGCGATCGAGCCGCCGGTCGATATGTTTTTCGAGCACGGAGACGCATGTCGCCTCGTCGCGCGCCTTGAGGCCTTCGACGACGGCACGGTGCTCGGCCTGTGTGTTGGAGCGGTTGACGCGGTCCATGTCGATCCAGCGCACGAAACGGATCCGGGCGTTAACGTTGCGCAGTACGCGCAGCATCTCGGCATTGTCAGACATCGCCATCAGTCGCTCGTGAAAGGTCTCATCCAGCTCGACCAGTTCGACCGACGAACGCTCGCCGGGATCGGGGCCGGTGGCTTCGAGGAATTTGAGTAGCGCGTCGATGTCCTCATCCTTGGCGCGCTTGATGGCGAGGCGGACCGAGGCGACCTCGATCGACTTGCGCAGCTCGTAGAGATCGAAGATCTCGTGCGCATCGAGTTCGCGGCAGAAGAAACCCTTGCCCGGCGTGAAGCGCAGGAAGCCTTCAGTATTCAGGCGATTGAGCGCTTCACGCAGCGGCGTGCGGCTCACGCCGAGGCGCTTTGCCAGCTCACCCTCGTTGAGCCGCTCGCCCGGCTTGAACTCGTAGCTCACCGCCATCGCCTTGAGCTGCTCATAGACGCGATCGACGATGCTGTCCGAAGCGAGTTGCAGGTCCTTGTTCTCCAGGTCCTTGTTCATGGGCTTGTTCATGGCCAGCTTCTCGAGCTCTAGCCAAACCGGCGCGGCCGCAGTCCGGCATGAAACCACGTGATCATGGAATAAATATCATAGACAGGCAGGCCCACCTCCGCCTGCAATGCAGCAGCGTAAGGCGGCATATTGGTGCATTCAAGCACGATGGCGCCGACATCGGGGTGCTGCGCGACGAGCGCCTTACCGGCATCGACCACATCGCGCTCGGCCTGCGCGATATCCATGTCGTCCTTCTCGGCCTTGATCAGGACGCGGAAGAACTCCTTGCCGTTCTCGGTGCCGACCAGCGGCGTGTCGAGCGGCACGCCGGCACCTTCCAGATGGGCCGGCGACAGGGTCGAGCCCGACACCGTGACGAGGCCGACGCGCTTGCCGGGCGGCAGGGTCGCCTGCACCCACGGCACCTGCATCAACGATGACGTCGCCACCGGTACGCCGACGGCGGCGGCAAGCTCTTTCTGAAACAGCGCGAGGAAGCCGCAATTGGTGGTGATGGCTTCGGCGCCAAGCCGCACCAGTTCCTTCGCCGCGTCGACGAAATCCGGCAGCAGCCCGGCCGCGCCCTTCAGCACGACCTTCTCCGGGCTCGCTCCGCTTACCACGCGATAGAGCACCGGGAACGGCCAGGTCGTGCCGTTACCCATGTCGCCGGGGATGCGGGGAAAGCGCGCTTCCAGCATCAGGATGCCGAGCGGCGCGCCATAGAGCGCCTTGCCACCACGGGCGATGCGGGGTGAGGAATTTTGCGGATAGGTCATGATGCGATCTCAGAGGAAGCGGGCGGGAGCGAACGGTTCGAGCGGAATCTCCGGCGTCTTGCCGCTGACGAGCTGCGCGACGAGGCGGCCGGTGCGGGCCGAGCCGACGAGGCCGATATGGCCATGGCCGAACGCATAGACGATATCGCGCGAGGCGCGGGCATAGCCGATGCAGGGACGGCCATCCGGCATGCTCGGGCGGTGGCCGAACCACATCTTGATGCGTGAGGCCGGAATGTTTTTCGGCAGCTTCGGAAACATGCTCAAGAGATTGTCGCGCAGGATCTCTGCGCGCTTCCAGTTCGGCTCCGCGTCAAGCCCGGCGATCTCGACCGTGCCAGCGGCGCGCAGACCCTTGTTGGTCCAGTTCACGACCATCTTGGCGTCGGAGGCCATCATCGAAGAGCGCGGTCCCGTCTCAGGATGCTCGATCATGACGTGATAGCCGCGCTCGGTCTCGAGCGGCAGCGGATCGCCAACGGACGCGGTGAGCAGTTTTGAGCGTGCGCCCGCTGCGACCACGGCGGCATCGCAGGCGATCTCGCCGGTCTCGGTGAGGACGGCAACGAGCTTGCTGCCGTCGAGCTTGAGACCGGTCGCCTTGGCGCGCACCAGCTTCGCCCCACGAGCGAGCGCATGATTGGCGAGCGCCGCGACGTAAGCGCCGGGATCGCGACAGCGCCCAGCCTCCTCCACCACCACACCGAACGTGTAGCGCGGATCAAGCTCAGGCTCGCGCTGGCGCATCTCGTCCGAAGAAAGCTCCAGCCATTCGACACCGACGCGCTTGCGGATGCCCCAGCCCAGATCGCCGTCGAAATTCCCGCGCGACGTGAAGACGTGCATCACGCCGTTGCGTTCGATCAGCTCGGAAACACCGGCCTCGTCCGCGAGCTTCTTGTGCAGCAGCGGCGCATCCTTCAGGAGCGCGCGCAGCGCGACTGCCGTCTTCTCAACGCGCGCCTCGGTCCAGCCGGAGAGCAGGTACTTGATCAGCCATGGCAAGGCCTTCGGCAAGTAAGACCAGCGGATCGCGAGCGGACCGAGCGGATCCATCAGATAGCCAGGCACCTTCCTCCAAATGCTGGGCTCGGCCGGCGGGATCACCGAATGCGACGACAACCAGCCGGCATTGCCATAGCTCGCTGCCTGCTCGCCACCGGGCTCACCGGGATCGATCAGCGTGACACGATGGCCCTCGCGCAGCGCCTCTATGGCGCTGATCACGCCGACCGCGCCGGCGCCGATGATGGCAACGTGGCGGCTGGTTGACATCAGAGCGTTTTCTCCTGCGGCACAAAATCCTTGCCGACAGACAGCGCACGCTGATCGAAGATGCAGTGCAGGATCGACGGCTTGCCCGAGGCGAGTGCGCGCTCGAAGGCCGGCGCGAACTCTTCCGTGCGCTCGACGCGCTCGCCATGGCCGCCGAACGCTTTTGCGTACATCGCAAAGTCAGGATTCTTGAGCTGCGTGCCGACCACGCGGCCGGGATAGTCGCGCTCCTGGTGCATGCGGATGGTGCCGTATTGCGCGTTGTCGATCACGACGACGATCAGGGCAGCATCATACTGCACGGCGGTCGCAAACTCCTGGCCGTTCATCAGGAAGCATCCGTCCCCGGCAAACGCCACGACGACACGATCCGGAAATTGCCGCTTGGCAAGCACGCCGGCCGGCACGCCATAGCCCATCGAGCCCGAGGTCGGCGCGAGCTGCGCGGCGAAGGCGTGGAAGCGGTGATGGCGATGCAGCCAGCCGGCGTAGTTGCCGGCGCCGTTGCAGACAATCGCATCCTTCGGCAGGCGGTCGCGCAGCCAAGTCATGACCTGGCCAAACTGGAACGAACCCGGCAGTTCGCGCGCGGTCTCGGTCCAGGCAAGATAATCCGCATGCGCCTTGGCCGCCTCGCCCTTCCAGGCCGACGTCGCAGCAGGCTTCAGCGTCTCGACGGCCGCGGCAAAGGCTGAGGGAGTCGCCTGGATCGCGAGCGTGGGCTGATAGACGCGGCCGAGCTCTTCCGAGCCTGGATGAACATGGATCAACTTTTGACTCGGCACGGGAATGTCGAACAGCGAGTAGGACGAAGACGGCATCTCCGACATGCGGCCGCCGATCAGCAGGATGACATCCGCGCTGGTGATGCGCGCCTTCAGGCTCGGGCTCGGCCCGATGCCGAGATCGCCGGCATAGTGGGAATGATCGGCGTCGATGAGCGACGCCCGGCGGAACGAGGTCGCGACCGGCAGATCGAACCGCTCGGCGAAGCGCGCGACGCCCTTGGCCGCTTCCGCGGTCCAGCCGGAGCCACCGAGAACGACGAGCGGCGCCTTTGCGCCGGCAAGCATCGCCGTCAGACGTTCGAGATCGGCCGGCGCCGGCCAGCTCACGGCGGGTTCGACGCGCGGCGCATCGGCGACCGTCGCCGTCTCGGTCAGCATGTTCTCCGGCAGCGCGATCACGACGGGACCGGGTCGGCCCTGCATCGCGACGCGGAACGCGCGTGCGACGAGCTCGGGAATGCGATCGGGACGATCGATCTCGACCGCCCACTTCGCCATCGTGCCGAACACCGCCTTGTAGTCGAGCTCCTGGAACGCCTCGCGCTCGCGCATGCCGGTATCGACCTGACCGACGAACAGGATCATCGGCGTCGAATCCTGCATTGCGATGTGGACGCCGTGGCTGGCATTGGTCGCGCCCGGACCGCGGGTGACGAAGCAGATGCCGGGACGACCGGTCAGCTTGCCATAGGCTTCCGCCATCATCGCGGCGCCGCCTTCGGCGCGGCAGATCATCACGTCGATGGAGCTGTCATGCAGTGCATCCAGCGCGGCGAGATAGCTCTCGCCCGGCACGCAGGTGACGCGCTCGACGCCCTGCGCGACCAGCTGGTCGATCAGGATCTGGCCCCCGGTGCGGGCGTTACGAATGCTCATGACGACTCCCTGAAAGGCTTTGGCGTTGCGATCGAGCGCGCGCCAGTTTGTTCTGAGGTGGCGTAGGACAGGCGGACGGAGCACGCAAGATCGAAAGGCTTCTCGTATCCTGCGCCGACATCATGCCTGTCCCCGATGTTTGCAACTACCGGCCAGTCGCGATGATGCGGCGGCAATGATCCAGCGCCGCACCGATGAGATTGTCGCTCGCCTCCGGCGTACGGAACGCCGAATGTGCCGACAGCGTCACGTTCGCAAGCTTGGTCAGCGGATGGCCTGCGGGTAGCGGCTCGACGGTGAAGACGTCGAGGCCGGCATGCCCGATATGGCCTGCGCGCAGCGCCTCGATCATGGCGTCTTCATCGACCACCGCGCCACGCGCCGTGTTGATCAGGATGCTGCCTGGACGCATCATCGCGATGCGCTCGCGGGAGAGGAATCCTTTGGTCTCATCATTGAGCAAAAGATGCAGCGAGACGACGTGGCTCTCCGTCAGCAGCTTCTCCAGCGTGACGAAGTCGACGCCCGGATGCGCCTTCGGCGTCCGGTTCCAGGCGATTACCTTCATGCCGCTGCCGAGCGCCATGCGTGCGGCTTCAGCGGCGATGCCGCCAAAGCCGATCAGGCCGAGCGTCTTGCCGGTGAGCTGGACGGCGTCGCGGCGCAGCCAGTTGCCCTCGCGCATGCCGCGATCCATCTCGCCAAACCCTTTTGCGGAGGCCCACATCAGCGCGATCGCGCATTCGGCGACCGCGGTGTCGCCATAGCCCTTGATGGTGTGGACAGCGATGCCGTGCTGGCCAAGCTCGTCCGGATTCATGTAGCTGCGCGCGCCGGTGCCGAGGAAGACGATATGCTTCAGAGCCGCACACTTCGCGGCAACCGCCATCGGCACCGCGGTGTGATCGACGATCATGATCTCCACGCCGTCCAGGAGGCGCGGCAGGTCGTCGGGCGAAATCGCGGGGTCGCGGTTGATGCCGACCGGGAGGCTGTCCGCACGCAGCAGCTTTTCGGTGACGGCGGCAAGCGTGTCGTTGGCATCGACGAACAGGGCACGCATCGGCTGATCTTTCTATTTCCAGGTCAAAAATACCGTATTGCATTTTAAGCTGAATACAGAAATAGTCCAGAAGCCGGGGTTGGATGTCAGGGGTAACTGCCCAGGAGAACTGCCATGAATCGCAGGGACGCACTCACCACCGTCGCCCTCGCCGGCGCTGCGATGGCCGCAGCCACCTCGGCCAGGGCTGACACCGCACCAAGCTCCACCCTCGACCGGATCAAGAAGAACGGCGTGCTGCGCATCGCGGTCATCGCCGGCCAGGATCCCTATTTCCACAAGGACCTCGCCACTAATCAATGGTCGGGCGCCTGCATCGACATGGCGAACGACATTGCCGGCAAGCTCGGCGCCAAGGTCGAGACCCTGGAATCGACCTGGGGCAACCAGATCCTCGATCTCCAGGCCGAGAAGATCGACCTTGCCTTTGCCGTGAACCCGACGCCCGAGCGCGCGCTGGTCATCGACTTCTCCTCGCCCATCCTGGTGCACTCCTTCACCGTCATCACCAAGAAAGGTTTTGCCAAGCCGCAGACCTGGGCCGAGATCAACAAGCCCGAGGTCAAGATCGCCGTCGACATCGGCTCCACGCACGAGACGATCGCACGGCGCTATTGCCCGAAGGCGACGATCCTCGGCTTCAAGGAGCGCAACGAGGCAATCCTTGCCGTCTCCACCGGACGGGCGGACTGCAACATATCGCTCGCCGTGCTATCGGTCGCGACGTTGAAGAAGAACCCGACGCTCGGCGAGCTTGCGGTACCAAAACCGCTGCTCACGCTGCCGACCAATCTCGGCATCCGCACTGAGGCCGATCGGCGCTACAAGGATTTCCTCAGCGCCTGGGCCGATTACAACCGCGCGCTGGGCCAGACCCGCGAATGGCTGCTCAAGGCCTTTGAAACCGTCGGCCTGACTGCCGAAGACATTCCCGGCGAAATTCAGTTCTGATCGCCACCGATACGTGTCCGGAACTACGCGGCGCTCAAGCCGCTGGTGGCTCCACGCCGGCTCGATCTCTCGTCATGAGGTCCGGTTTCTCGAAGGAGAAGAACCATGAAGCTGCGTGGCGGCTACACGAACTACGGTGAGACCATCGGCATTCTGATGCTCGACACCCGTTTCCCGCGTCCGCGCGGCGACATCGGCAACGCGCTCTCCTATGATTTTCCGGTGCGCTACAAGATCGTGCGCGGCGCCCATGCCACCAGGATCATGGGCGACCATCCCGACCCGGCGCTGATCGAGCCGTTCATCGCAGCCGCCCGCGAACTGGAGGCAGAAGGCGTGAAGGCGATCACGACGAGCTGCGGTTTTCTTGCGCCGTTCCAGAGACAGATCGCCGCCGCGGTGAACATTCCGGTCTTCACGTCGAGCCTGATCCAGGCGCCTCTGATTCACGCCATGCTGCCGCCGGGCAAGGTCATCGGCCTCTTCACCGAGCGCGGTCATCACATGAATGAGGGGCATTTCCGCGGCGTTGGCTGGTCGCAGGACGAGATTCCCGTTCAGGTCCAGGGCATGAAGCCCGACGCGCAATTCCCCGCGACCTACATTATGGGCCGGGAGGAATTGGACACCGACGTGCTGCGCGCCGAGATGATCGAGATGACGGAAGCCTTCATGGCGTCCTGCAAGAATCCCGGCGCCATTCTGTTCGAATGCACCAACATGTGTCCGTTCTCGAGGGACGTCGCCGAAGTGTCGGGCCTTCCGGTGTTCGACATCAACACGCTGATCCATTTCTTCTACCGTGCCGCCAATCCGGTCGCCTTCCTGCGCTAGGCTCGGACCGCTCGCAAATGCGTGAGACGCCGGAGCGCTGAACATCATGTTCAGCCTGCCGCATCTCTTGGTCATTGACAGCAAAAGCCGGCATCGCCGACCTTCGCTGCACAATAATCAGGGGAGGATTTCATGATCACGCGGCATCCGCGCCTCGTCGCCAGCGCAGCCGTAGCGGCAGCGCTCGCGCATTTCGCTTTCGTCAGCCCGGCCGGCGCCGAGGAGAAGACGATCAAGGGCGGCGTGCCGGTTAATCTGGCGACATTGCAGCCCGGCGTCACCTACACCGACATCCCGAACGGCTTTGCGCGACCGCATCTGATGATGGACATCATCAAGCCGGTCAGCGACAAGCCGGTGCCAGCGATCGTCTTCGTCTCCGGCAATGGCTGGCGCAGCATCGACCGCGCGGCGCTGATCCCGCAGCTCTCACCGATCGCCAAGGCCGGCTACCTCGTCGCCGCGATCGACTACCGCATCATCGGCGAAGCCAACTTCCCGAAGCCGCTCGAGGACGTGAAGACCGCGATCCGCTTCCTTCGCGCCAATGCCAAGACCTACAACGTCGACCCCGACCACATCGCCGTCTGGGGCAATTCCGCCGGCGGCCATCTCTCGGCGATGGCGGCGACCACCGGTGAGATGAAGGAGTATGACAGCGACCGCTGGCCCGGCCAGTCCAGCGCCGTGCAGGCGGCGGTGATCTTCTACGGCCCGATGGACCTCTCCCATCGCATGGATGCCAGTGCCGTCAACGGCAGCCCGGGCATGTCGGTGGAGAGCGCCTTCCTCGGCTTCGATGCCAAGGATCCGGCCAATGCCGAGAAGGTGAAGAAGGCCAATCCGATCGCGCAAATCTCTGACAAGACGCCGCCGATGCTGATCGTGCACGGCACCAAGGACATCGTCGTTCCCATCAGCGAAAGCGAGGACCTCTATGCGGCACTCACCGCGGCCAAGCGTCCCGCCACCTTCATCCGGGTCGAAGGCTCCGGCCACAGCTTTGGCCAGGTCAGCAGCAACCCCGAGGTGATGGCGGAGGTGCTCGCTTTCTTCGATCGCACGCTGAAGGGCAAGCCCTGAGCTCGCGCGAGCGGTCTCTCACTGACAAACGAGGACGGGGATTCTCGCCTGCGTCAGCACCTTGTTTGTCACGCTGCCGATGAGAAGCATCGAAAGCCCGCTGCGCCCATGCGATGACATCACGATGAGATCGCAGCCTTTGTCCTCGGCTGCCGCGATGATGGCTTGATGGGGGTGCCCGCTCTCCGTTTGAATCGTCTCGCAGGAAACACCGGCGGCCTTGGCCGCATTTGCCGCGCGATCCAATACGCTCCTGGCTTGTTCCTTGCGCAGCTCGGCATATGTTGCGACGGCTTCGAGGAACCGTCCCGTCAACTCTGAAAACGGTTCCACGACGAAGATCACGGATACTTTCGCTCCAAGGGATTTCGCCAACGCCAGTCCATGCGCCACCCCATGCTCTGCCAGCTCCGACCCATCTGTCGGAATGAGAATATGCCGGTACATGCATCACCTCCCGATTGTCCGGACGTATCCCTGCCCGCCGAAGGTTGAGCCCGCGATCCCGATACCCGTCTTGAGCTAAATCAATCTTTTGCGCGCCGCTGACGCCCGAACAATTGGCCAGTTTTTCCACGTCGAAGGCTACGGGCCTCAGCCTTGGCCGGAAAAGAGCCGTGCAACGAATTGCAGTCAGCCAAGTTGATTGTGCTCGGAAGTTGCGGATTGGAGCAACGTCATGTCTATGTCCAAAGTTCCTGCAGCGCTTCTCGTGATTGGTGCGATATCACTCTGCGCACCTGCAATGGCCGCCCCGATCACTCCTTTATCCACGACTGCCAAGCCGGTGGTACAGGAAAGTGACGCAGTCCAAGTGCGTTGGCACTGGCACTGGGGCCATTGGCACGGCGGAAGCTATCGGTGCGCCCCCTACTGTCGTTGGGGCGGCTAAGGTCCGTAGCCCGCATGAAGCCGGCGCGGAGCGCCGCCCGATGACAGGCTCCGCGGAATGCGGGGCCGCGAGACCCGGATTTCGCTGCGCTCCATCCGGGCTACGGGGTGGGCGTCAACGCACTCGACCTGCCCGCATCATCGTCTTGTCGCCGGCGGCCGGGACGGATCGGCCCTCAAGCTCCGCCCAGAGGCGAAAGCGCTCGCCCACGTTGAGGCGGGCAATATGGAACGGCCGGTCGAAGATGGCGAGAGGTTCCTTGCCGAGCTCGAATCGCGGCCAGGCGTCGGCTGTATCCGGTGCACCAGTCGCGACGAAGCGCAGCATGCTGGCCTGCAGGCGTGTGGCGACTTCGATATCGCCGGGTGTCATCAGGCCGCCCTTGCGCCGAAGGATGGGGCGATCGACGAACTTAGGCAGGTGCGCCCAGACGCAGGCATTGTCCGCGCCGTGCGTCGGCCCCTGTGACAGGAACGGCTCCAGCGCGGGACGATGGTCGAAGCGGTTCAGCCAGACAGCACCGCCGGCCGCACACTGATGGCGCGCAATCGCGGCCAGCGGCCGATGCCAGAATGCATCCGACAGCAACGCCTCGTAAGAATCTTCATCGAGACGGGCCGTCGCGCGATAGCAGCCGAGCAGGCGCTCAAAACCGGCGTCACCGAAGGCCGAACGGATGTGCCGCTCGGTGACGCGGATCATCGCGGCAGGCGGCGAGCTCTTCAGGAACATCACCATCTCGTCGCGGCAGGAGCCGAGCCAAAGCGGGACATTACGTAACGCGCCATCGGCAATGGCGTCGACCGGATCGCGGGGGATCACTGCGCCATCCAGCACCGGGCCGAACACGGTGCCGGCATCCGTCCCGTCCGCCAGCCTGCGACCCACGCTTTCCACCGCCGAGAAGATCTGCGCCAGCGGCACGGCTGCGATGGCGCTCGCATCGTCTTCCAGCCCGAGCTCTGCGATCACGCGGCGGGCCACCTCATCGGCGTGCGCAGGGTTCATGATGCCGCGGCCCGGTGCGCTGAAGGCGATGGCCCGCGCGAACTTGCCCTTTGCTTGCGGCAACGTGGCCAGCGCGATCACAATTGAAGCACCGGCAGACTGGCCGAACAGCGTCAGCGCATCGGGATCACCGCCGAAATTCGCGATGTTGGCGCGCACCCAGTCGAGCGCAGCGAGCGCATCCGACATCGCGAGATTGCTGGCCTCCGCCAATCTACCGCCGAGGCGATGCAGTTGCAGGAAGCCGAGCGGCCCGAGCCGGTAGTTGATGGTGACGACGACGGCCGGCCCCTGCGCGGCGAGGAAGCCGCCGTCATAATCGGCGCCGCCGCCGGTAACGAAAGCGCCGCCGTGGATGAAGAACAGCACCGGCAAGGGCCGATCGGCCGCGGCCGGTGCAAAGATGTTCAGGCTGAGACAGGCCGCTTCATTCGCATGATCGAGATGGCCGGGCTGCGGCGCGTAGGCGCCGTACGCCGTGCAGGCGATCGGCTCCGACCACGCGCGCGGCGGCACCGCTTTCGCGAAGCGTCGCGCGGTCGCATAGGGCACGCCCTTGAAGGCGCGCACGCCCTTCTGCTCAAGGCCGAGGATCGGTCCACTCGTGGTCGAAACTGCCTGCGTCAACATGCGAACGTCGCTCCTTGCTTCAACCGCGCCGTCTGCCGAGATCGGCGATGTCGACCCTGTGCGTCTCCCGCGCCGTTGCGGCAGCCGCAGCCGAGATCACGCAGCAGGCGGCGACGAAGATCGCGACGGGAATCCAGCCCTGCGGCCCCTCGCCGACCAGGCTCGCACTCACCAGCGGCGTGAAGCCGGCGGCGAGGAAGCCGAGCTGGGTGCCGATCGCCGTGCCGGAATAGCGCACGCGCGCTTCGAACATCTCCGCATAGAACGACGGCCAGATCGCGTTTGGCGCGGAATAGACGATGTACATGCCAATCGCGGCGGCGAAGATCGCCGGCGTGCTGCCCGACGTCACCAGCATGAAATAGGGAAACAGCAGCACGGCACAGCCGAGCACGCCACCGATGAACACCGGCTTGCGGCCGATCCTGTCGGCGAGCAACGCCCAGAGCGGCTGCGCAACCAGCGCCACGACATTGCCGAGCACGCCGGCCCACAGCATGGTCGGACGCGCAACGCCGAATTTGCTGGTGGCATAGCCGAGTGCGAACACCGCGGTCAGGGTGCTGACGGTCGCGATCAACGCGCAGACGATCACGCGCAGCACGTCCGGCCAGTAGTCGCGCAAGAGCGCGACGACTGGAAAGCGGGCGACCTGATCCTTGTCCTTGATCTCCGCGAAGACCGGCGTCTCCGGCATGGTCCGCCGCACGAGGTAGGCGACCAGCAGCACCAGCGCGGAGAGCAGGAACGGAATGCGCCAGCCCCAGCTCAGCAATTGATCTTCCGGCATGCTGGCGACGGGAATGAACACCAGCGTCGCCAGGATCGCGCCTGCCTGCGTGCCGCTCAGCGTCCAGCTCGTGAAGAACGCGCGGTTGGAGTTGGCGGAATGCTCGAGCGTCAGCGAGTTCGCGCCGCTCTGCTCGCCGGCCGCCGACAGGCCCTGCAACAGGCGCAGCAGCGTCAGGATGATCGGCGCGGCGTTGCCGATCGTCTTGGCATCCGGCAACAGGCCGATCGCAAGCGTCGAGGCGCCCATCACCACCAGCGTGAACAAGAGCACCGTCTTGCGCCCGATGCGGTCGCCGAAATGGCCGAGGATGACGGCGCCGACGGGACGCGCGATATAGCCGATGCCGAACGAGAGCAGCGCGAGCAGCGTCGCCGTCGAGGGATCGACATTGGCGAAGAACACTTTTGGAAAGATCAGCGCGGCCGCAGTGCCGTAGATGAAGAAGTCGTAGTATTCGAGCATGCTGCCGACGAAGCTGACGAGCGCGGCGCGCTTCGGCAGCTTGTTCTGCGCGGCTTCCGTTGCGACGGGCGCGTGCAGCGATGCAGTTGACGTCAACGTCATGAAATTCCTCCCCGTGTGATGTGCGGCAGATCCCGCGTCTTTGCCGGCGACCATGCTGGGCTGCGCCGGAGCAGCGGTGACTTGCCGTCACTCTGTTTCCGTCATAATGTACGAACTAGTACGTTTACGCAAGGCCACATCGAAGCCGTGCCCGGAGTTGCGAAATTTGCCTTCACCTTCAAGGTGATCCATACAAACTGGCGGGAGAAACCGTGATGCTGAAGCGCATGCCCCCTGCCCACAAGCGCACCAACGACCCCGAGCGCACCAAGCGCGACATCATCGAAGTGGCAACGCAGGAATTCGCCTCCGAGGGCTATTCCGGCGCGCGGGTCGACGCGATTGCTGCACGCACCCGCACCTCCAAGCGGATGATCTATTACTATTTCGGCGGCAAGGAGCAGCTCTATCTCGCGGTGCTGGCGGAGGCCTATCGCAACATCCGTGCGCTGGAGGACCAGCTTGACATCGAGCGCTGCGACGCGCGCGAAGGCTTGCGGCGTCTGATCGAGGCGACCTTCGACCACGATGAGCGCAATCCGAACTTCATCCGCCTCGTCAGCATCGAGAACATTCACCACGGCAAGCATCTGAAGCAAAATCCGCAACTGCGCCAACTCAACGCCAGCGTGATCGCAACGCTCGACGGGATCCTCGCGCGCGGCCGCAAGGAAGGCGCCTTTCGCAGCGACGTCGACGCCGTCGACCTGCATCTTGCCATCAGCTCCTACTGCTTCTTCCGCGTTGCCAACCGCCACACCTTCGGCGCCCTGTTCGATCGCGATCTGAGCGAGCCGAAAATACTGGCGAAGAGCCGGACGCAGATCGTGGAGATGATTTTGGCGTGGCTGGCGAAAGCGAACGGTTAGCAATGCCGCTTGGCGGCCCGTTCGGGCGGCTTGCGTCGGAGCGGAAGAGCTTCTACATCCCAGCCGTCATTCCCCGCGAAAGTGGGAAATCCAGACACGCGGCACCAAAGCCAGCGAAGCTTTTAATTGCGTCAAATGCAGCATTCTGGGCCTTCAGGCTTAGCGGCTGGACAGAAAACTAGCTTGTTGGCAATTGAGTTCGACGGTACCGTGGGCACGGCTTTTCTTAGGAACGTAAATGATTTGCCCGAGGTGCCAGCACCTAAACGGCGCAGCGGCGAAGTTCTGCGAACAATGTGCTTTAGCGCTGACACGCGTTTGCACAAACTGCGGCACTGAGGTTTCACCGACGGCCAAGTTCTGTTCGCATTGCGGTCACTCAACGGGTCAGGGCGTCGCAAACTACCTGTCTGCGCACTCTCGGGCGGTGAGACCTCGGACTGCCCAGCTCATCCCTGACGACACTCTCACCGCCACCGCCGAACCCGCGGGTGAACGAAAGCAGGTGAGCATGCTGTTCGCAGACATCACCGGCTCACTGGCCCTGATATCCGGCCAGGATCCGGAGAGCGCGCAGGCGATCCTCAACCCTGTGCTCGAGCGGATGTGCGAGGCCGTCCACCGTTATGAGGGTACGGTCAACAGGATCCTCGGTGACGGTATCATGGCGATTTTTGGCGCGCCGCTCGCCCATGAGGATCATGCCGTGCGGGCTTGTTACGCCGCGCTGATGATGCAGGACTCCGTGGCCCAATTGGCGGACGATACCGAGCAGTCTGACCATGAGCCCCTCAAGATTCGCGTCGGGCTCAACTCGGGCGAAGTTGTCATCTGCGCAATCAGCAACGAGCTTGACATGGAATACACCATTGTCGGCGAGGCCGTGCACGTGGCTTCCCGCATGGAGCAGATGGCGCAGCCCGGCTCGATCTTGACGACGAGAAAGACCATCCGATTGGCTGAGGGATACGTCATGGCGCGGTCGCTGGGGCCGCTGCCGGTTAAGGGGCTTGCCGAGCCCGAGGAGGTCTATGAGCTCATCGGAGCGGGGCCGGCGCGCACTCGTTTGCAGGCCGCGACGCTTCGGGGCCTGACCCAGTTTATCGGCCGCGAGGCCGAGCTCGATGAGCTGCGTCGCGCACAGCAGCTGGCCGACGCGGGATCGGGTCAATCGGTAGCGATCATTGGTGAGGCGGGCGTGGGCAAGTCACGTCTCGTCTATGAGTTCACCCATGCCAATCGGCTGCTCGGTCTGCTTGGCTGGCTGGTACTCGATAGCACGTCGATCTCGCATGGCAGAGCGACCAGCTACTTGCCGGTCATCGCGCTTCTCAAGAGCTACTTTGGCATCCAGGACCGGGATGAGCTTCATGAGATGCGCCGAAAGGTGGTCGACAGGATCTTCGCCCTCGACGAAAAGCTGGAACCGACGCTTTCCGCGCTGTTGGCGCTGCTCGATATCCCGGTCGATGACCAAAGCTGGCATGCGCTCGATCCAATTCAGCGCAGACGTCGCAATATCGAGGCCGTGAAGAGTTTATTGCTGCGGGAGGCTTGCAAGCAACCGGTCCTCTTGATCTTCGAGGACCTCCACTGGGTGGATAACGAAACGCAGGAATTGCTCGATGCCTTGGTCGCTGCCCTGGGATCGGCTCGCCTCATGCTGCTTGTCAGTTATCGCCCCGACTACCAGCACAACTGGGGAAGCAAGGAAAACTACCACCAGATCCGGCTGAGCGCGTTGCCGACCCGCGACACGCGCTATCTGCTGGAGGCACTCCTCGGTGAAGATCCTGAGCTCGCGTCACTCAAGCAGCTTCTGATCGCGCGTGGCGGCAATCCCTTCTTCATCGAGGAAACAGTCCGCTCCCTGGTGGAGACCCAATACCTCGCCGGAGAACGCGGTCACTATCGGTTGTTGCGTCCGACTGGAAATGTTCAGGCTCCCCCTACCGTCCAGGCCATTTTGGCGGCGCGCATAGATCGGCTGCTTCCTGGTGACAAGAATCTGTTACAAATTGCTTCAGTTGCAGGCCGAGAAACTCCGTTGGCGGTCCTTCGCCCGATGGCCGACCTGACGGAAGGCGCACTGGACGATGCGCTGGATCGGCTGCTGGCGGCCGGCTTTCTCTACGAGTCCGGATTCTTTCCGGACGTGGAGTACTCGTTTGTGCACGCACTCACCCATGAGGTAACATATGACGGCTTGCTGCGGGCGCGACGGCGCGCGCTGCACGCGCGACTAGTCGGCACAATTGAGAATCTGTATCGGGACCGCATCGGCGAGCACATTGAGCGCCTTGCGCAACATGCGGTTCGTGGAGAGTTGCCGGACAAGGCTGTTCGATACCTGCGGCAGGCCGGACTGAAGGCGCTCTCGCGGTCGGCGCTCGAGAACGGGCGAGTCTGGTTCGAACAGGCGCTCGCGATCATCGAGAAGCTACCCGAAACCAAAGACAATATCGAACTTGCCATCGATATTCGCTTTGACCTCAGAAACGCACTTCATCCCTTGGGCCACCTTGAGAAATGCCTGGGCCAGCTTCAGAGAGTGGAGGCACAGGCGATACAACTCGAGGACAAGCGAAGGCTTGGTCAGGCATCATCGTTCATCTGCCAATACTACCGCTTGCTGGGCGAGTTGGGCCCGGCGATCGAGGCCGGCGAACGCGCGATGGCCATAGCGGACGAATTGGACGACCTGTCGCTTCGGACGATAGTCAGCGGGCATTTAGGGGCAGCTCTGACGGCACGGGGAGATCATCATCGTGCGGTACAAATATTGTCTGAGGCTGTTGGGCGCCTTCGAGGTGATCTCGCCTCCGACACGATGGGCACGACCGGGGTTCAAGCCGTTTTCAGGCGGGTCTATCTGGTGTGTTCGCTTGCCGAGCTCGGCGAGTTCGACCATGCCTTGCGCCTTGCGGAAGAGGCCATGGAAATTGCCAAAGTTGCCAACCACGTCTACAGCGTTGGGTTCTCCCTTTACGGAGCTGGCACCGTTCTGGCCCTTCGGGGCGAGGCGCCGCGAGGCATTAGCGTCCTTGAGCAGGGCCTCGAGCTCTGCCGCTCATGGATTCTGCCGCTGATGATACCGCTCATCGGCACGTCCCTTGGATATGCCTATTGCCTCTCCAATCGCCTCGACGAGGCCATCGTATTGTTGGAGGAAACCGAACGAGAATCGACCGCAATGCACCGCCTGGGCGGGCTCGCCATGACCCTGGTCCGGCTAGGCGAGGCTTACCTGCGAAAGCTTCGGACGGTCGAGGCTGAGCGGTGCGGTCAACGGGCACTGATGCTCTCACGCAAACATGGCGAGCGCGGCCACGAAGCTTATGCACTGCGATTGCTCGCTGAGCTTGGCGCGACAGACGCTGCTCACCTTGATGAATGCCAGACAAATTTTCTCGAGGCGCTGCGCAGGGCCGAGGAGCTCGGTCTGCGACCTCTTGCGGCTCAATGTCACCTCGGGCTCGGAAAACGCTACCGGTGGATCGGCCAGCAGACGACCGCCGAACAGCACCTCAACATCGCCGCAGCCCTGTTCTCGGAACTCGGGATGCAATTCTCGCAGGAGGAGCATGCCGCGTGTGGCAGCTAGCTCAATCTTCCCGCGACTAAAGCGCGATGAGATTAGGATGAATCGTCATCGCGCTTTAGGTTGCTGTTTTTGAGCATGATCTCCGGGCAAACGCGGCCCTTCGGGTCCGGATCATCCCTTAGCGGCGGGCGGCGGTTTCGACCTCGATGCTGCTGATCTCCAGCCCACAGGATCGCGCGAGAGCTCGCAGCTCGAGCTGGATCGTCTCCAGCTGATGGCTATCGAGGTCTCGATCGATCGTGACCGTCGCGACGACCTGTTTCTCCGTTTCGCTACTTTGCAGCTTTCTTCTTTTTCTTTTTCTTGGCCTTTTGCGCGTCGTGATAGGCTTTGGTCGACTTCCAATCTTTCTCAAATTCCCTGACTCCGGCCTGGAATTGACGAAGCAGTTTACGCGTCTCTGTGCTTTTGGGTGTGACTGCCACCCGGATAAACGTGCGACCCTTGTTAACTCGTTTGTAGACCTTGATATCCGCCATACTATTTGCCCCTTGCCTGCAAGCGGCCCCGACGGGGGCCTGCCCCTTGCCAAGGTTTCTTGATGTTATCTGAGAATTCGGAAGCATGGAAGATGCAGGGAGCGCCATCGATGCCTCTCAGCATGTACCAATCCGGAGCGGCGTCGTAACTGCTCTCAATATCGACCCGCACACCTTGCGCCAGCCGGACAAAGCTCGTGGCCATGTTGTGCTTTCCAACCAGGTCGAAGATGTTGGTTGCGGACGAAAACCGGCCTGCGTTGATTTCCGTGATGCAAGGAACGCCGTGTGCATTCTCTTTGAGATCGACGCTGAAAACGCCGGACACTTTTGCATCAAGCAATCGGATCGCCCGTGTACAGGTGTCGACGATCTTCGGTTCGAATACGGTCTTTGCGAGCGCTGCTACGGAAGACACCTCCGCTGGTTGGCTGCCCGTCCCGAGATAGGAAAGCCGTTCATACGTCTTGATCAGCACCAGTTCGCCATCCTTCCAAAGGCTTTGACAGCCGAAATCGCGGCCTGGCAGGTACTCTGAAAGCATAAACGAGGAGACAGGCACGCCGCGCATCTCCTTCCAGTACCGGATCCAGCTGCGCGCCTGCTCCGGCGTCCGGACCGGCAGCGCACCAAGCGCGCCGGCCCCGTCCCGAACACGGCACCATAGTGGCCTGCTGCCCCTCAATTCCTGAAAGATCCTGGTGATGTGCCTCAGATCCTTGACCTGATAGCTCGCGGGGGCGTCGACGCCGTTGTCGCGCAAGAGCGCAATGAGACGATTTTTGTCCCGGCAGATTTCGAGCACCGATGCGCGTGGCAGGAACAGGTATTCACTCAGGTGCTTACGCACGCGTGACAAGCTATCCGGGTCAGAATCAACCGTAGGAACAATTAGATCCAGGCCTTCTGTTTCGACGATCCATCGCAATGCCTTGGGCCATTCCGGATGGTCCACCGGCGGAACGAGATAGTGTCTGTCCGCGTCGGATTTCTTCAGAGTGAACTGGTCGTCATTACAACCGACTATGAAGACAGGCTCGGCCCCCCTTCGCAAGCTGCGGGCCAGATTGTTGCTCGGAGCGTGACCAGCATTCGTAAAGAGCAATCGCGCAGCCAACTAACTTCTCCTGTCTCTCACAGCGAAATGTCGTCCCCAGAAGACACTATGGATCATAAGGCATGAAATAGACATTTAATTTCCGCTGAGCCGTCGCCTCACCGGAGCGGTGTCTTCCGAGCGATCCGCACAGCCACTCCTGTCATGCGGTGCGCTGAGGTTCGCGCGCCTGAACGGCTGCGATCGCCCGACGCTCCCTGATGGCGCCACCCCATCAGGCTTATCGCATTGCCCACGGCCAGATGCGTCTTTCGCGCTGTTCTGCCAGATGCGTCAATACCTTACGCCGCGCGAGGCACCCCCGCCGGCGAATCGCTGTTCTACTTTGCATGGGGTTGTTTTCGAGACTTTGGCTGCAAGCGCCCCGATGGGCCACCTCACCCGCTCTTCCGCTGCCGGGCGCTCGCCAGCAGGACCAGCATGAAGGACGCCGCCGTCATCAGCGTCGAGATCGCGGCAATGGTCGGATCGATCTCGTCGCGAAGTGCGGTGAACATGCGCTTGGTCAGCGGCTGGTACTGACCACCCGAGATGAACAGCGCGATGATGGTCTCGTCCATCGCCGAGATGAAGGCGAAGATCGCGCCCGCCACCACGCTCGACTTGATCTGTGGCAGCGTCACCGCGAAGAAGCTGCGCAGGCGATTCATGCCGAGGCTGCGCGCGACCATCTCCTGCGCGGGATCGAAGCTTTGCAGGCCCGCGAGCACGGAGATGACGACGTAAGGCAGACCCAGCATCACGTTGGCGAGCACGAGGCCCGGCAGCGTCGCGACCAGCCCGACCCTTGCATAGATGAAGAAGATGCCGACCGCTGTAATGATGATCGGGACCACCAGCGGCAGGAGCAGCGCCATGTGGATCATGCGCATGACGCGCAGTTTCGACTGGCTGATCGCGTAGGCCGCGGCGACGCCGAGCGGCGTTGCGATCACGACCGTGAAAGCCGCAACGATCAGGGTTACCTGCGTTGCCTGCATCCAGGCAGGATTCGAAAAATATTGCTGGTACCAACGCAGCGACAGCGAAGGTGGCGGGAAGGTCAGGAAGCGCGCGCTGGAGAACGAGATCGGCACGATGATCAGCACTGGCAGGATCAGATAGATCAGTACCAGCGCGCAAGCCGCGATCAAGGCGATCCGGGTTGGCGAGATTGTTCTCATTTCTGCCCCAACACGCGATCGAGCGAGATGAAGCGGCTGACGACGAAAAAGATGAGGAGGACGCTGAGCAGAAGGACCACGGCGACCGCGCTCGCCGCACCGAACTGGTTGTAGAGCTCGACATTCCGGCTCACCAGCATCGACACCATCACCGTGCGTCCGCCGCCGAGCAGCTCCGGCGTGATGTAGAAGCCGAGGCACAGCACGAATACCATGGTCGAGCCGGCGAGCACGCCCGGCAGCGATAGCGGCAGGAAGACGCGGAAGAAGGTGAACGCCGGACTCCCACCCAGGCTCGCACCGGCCTGCATCAAATCGTTCGGAATCTTCTGCATCGTGGCGTAGAGCGGCAGCACCATGAAGGGCAAGAGGATGTGCACGGTCGCGACCACCGTTCCGAAAGTATTGTGAACCAGCGCCAAGGGCTCACCGATCACGTCGAGGTAGCGCAGGAACTGATTGATCACACCGGTGCGCTGAAGTAGCGCGAGCCAGGCATAGGCGCGCACCAGTACGCTGGTCCAGAACGGCAGCACGACCAGCGCCAGGATGACGACGCTCCACGCCCTCGGCACCGCGTTCGCGGCATAGGCCACCGGATAGCCGAGCACGAGCGCAAGCACCGTCACCAGAAGGCTGATCTCGAAGGTCAGCGCGAAGCTGCGCCAGTAGATGTCCTCGGTGAAGACGCGGCGATAGTGCTCGAGCGTGAAACCGTCGTGATAGATCGACTGCCAGGCGAGCCAGCCGACCGGCAGCACGATCAGCAGGAGGATGACGAGCAGCGCCGGCGACACCAATGCCAGCATCAGGCCGTCCTCACGGCGCTGATGCCTTTGCGATGGATCTGGCACGGATGTCGTCAACGCTGCCTCTCTGGTAGATCGCTCCGGTTCGGCGGCCGCCGAACCGGCTGGCTCACTTCTGCATGAACGCCGCCCAGCGCTTCTCGGCCGCCTCGCCTGCCGGCGAGGACCACCAGGCGTAGGACATCAGCGCCTGCTTCGCGGCGTTCGCGGGCTCGCTCGGCAATTGCGCGGCGCGCTCCGGCTTGATCACGCCGGTGTCGAACGCCTTCGGATTGCCCGGGCCGTAGTCGATGTTCAGCGGCAAATTGGCCTGATGCACGGGATCGACGGCCTCGTTGAGGAACTTCACCGCCGTTTCGAGATTCGGCGCACCCTTGAGTATGCAGAGCGAGGTGCTCTGCAAAATGCCCTGGTTGTAGGTGAAGGTGACCTTGGCCCCCTCCTTCGCCACCGCGCTGACGCGGCCATTCCACGCCATCTCCATGTCGACCTCGCCGTCGTTGAGGAGTTGCGCGGACTGCGCGCCCGATGTCCACCACACCGTGATGTACGGCTTGATCTCCTCTAGCTTCTTGAAGGCGCGGTCGACATCGAGCGGATAGAGCTTGTCGGGCGCGACGCCGTCGGCCATCAGCGCCGCCTCGAGCGTTGCAATGGGGTGATTGCGCAGCGCGCGGCGGCCCGGGAATTTCTTGACGTCCCAGAAATCGGCCCAGCTATTGGGCGCATCCTTCGGGAAGGTCTTCTGGCTGAAGGCGAGCACGCTGGAATAGAACTCGTAGGACACCGAATAAGGACTGCGATACGCCTCAGGCATCGCCGCGGCATTCGGGATCTTGGAGAAATCGAGCTTCTCGATCAGCCCCTGCTCGCCACCGCGCAGGCAATAGCCGGTCGGCGTGTCCACCACGTCCCAGATTGGCTTGCCGCTGCCGACCTGCGTCTTGATCGCTGGCCAGGCGTCGGGAATCGAGTCCTGGTTGATGGTGATGCCGAGCTTCTTGGCGGAGGGATCGAGAATCGCCACCGTCTGCGCCTGCTGATAGGCACCACCTTGCGAGACGAAGGTGATCTGCTCGGCGGCATCGGCCGTCGTACCAGCTAGTCCAAACGCGCCGAGCGATGCGCCCAGGAGCGCGTGTCCAAACCTGAAGCCCAGTTTCGTCATCATCCTCGCCTCCTCTGTCGCCAAAAAGAAACTCACTGCCCGATCGCGTCCAGAAACTGGTACCAGCCGGCGACCATGCGCACGGCGGGCTCGCGCAACGGATAGAACGGAATGACCTTGAGGCGGCTCGCATCGAGCAGCCCGACATCAGGCTTTTCGCCACGGACGAAGGCCGCCAGATAGCGGCCCATCAGGCTCGACATCGCAACGCCCGCGCCGTTATAGCCCATGGCGAACAGCGTGTGCTCGTCGAGCCGGCCGATATGCGGCACCGAGTCCAGCGTCATTCCGACGAGGCCCGACCATTTGAACGCGAGCGGCACATCCGCGAGATCAGGGAAGATGCCGACCATCGCCTTGCGCAGCGCGTCGAAGGCGGATTCCGAATCCTGCCTGCCGAAGGCGCCGCGGCCGCCGAAGATCACGCGGTTGTCGACCATGCGGAACCAGCGCATCATGCGCTTGGTCTCGGTGTAGGTGCGGCCCGTCGGCATCAGGCGTCCTGCGAGATTGCGCGGCAACCGATCGGTCGCGATGATCGCGCTGCGGAACGGGATCAGCGTGTGCTGCATGTGCCGCGTCGCGTCGGTCAGGTCGGAATAGCTGTTGGTGGCGATGATCGCCTGTTTTGCGCGCACCGCGCCTTGCGGGGTCTCAGCGACGATGCCGCCTTGCGCACGTCGCAGCTTGAGAACCGGCGTGTCCTGGAAGACGGCGACGCCGCGGCGCGCCACGCCGTCGGCGAGGCCGCGCACATAGTTGAGCGGATGGATGCCGCCCGACCCGGGATTGAGCACGCCGCCGACGAAGGTGTCCGAGCCGGTTTCGTCACGCACCTCGCGCTTATCGAGGATGCGGACCTCCGCATCGCCCATCTCGCGCTTCATCCAGTCGGCCTCGTCGATCGCGGCTCGGAGTGTCGTCTCATTGTGCGCGGCCTTGACCTGTCCGGTCCGCGTCAACGTCGCGCTGGTGATGCCGAACTCCGAGACCAGTTCCTCGACCATATCGGTGGATTCATGCGCGATCTCGTACATGCGCCGCGCCATCGCGCGGCCATGCGCGGCGTCGATCTCGCGGAAGGACAGGCGGAACTTTGCGGTGATCACGCCGCCATTGCGCCCGCTCGCGCCCCAGCCGGGGCGGTTTGCTTCCAGCACGATCGGCGACAAGCCGCTCTTGGCGATGTGGTGCGCTGCGGAGAGGCCCGTGTAGCCCGCCCCGATGATCACCACATCGGCGTGATGCTCGCCCGACAGGACCGGAAATTCGCGAGCAGGCTCCGCCGTGCTCGCCCATAGCGAATTGGCGGATGGCTGCGCGGTCCAATTTCCTGTCATACGTCCGCTCACGCTCACACCGCTCCGACGGCGGCATCCGCGAAGGCCTTCATGGTGGGAAAATGGAAGTCGGGCTTGGTCAGCGTCGGCACCTCCGGCGTTCCGCCGAAACCGGCGAGCCCCTGGCGCCGCTCGATCCAGCACACCTTGTAACCGAGCTTCCGCGCGATCCCGATATCGTGATACTGGCTCTGCGCAACGTGCAGGATGTCCGACTGCTTGTAGCCGAACACCGACTGCCGCCCCTTGTTGTAGGCGAAGAATTCCGGATTGGGTTTTGCAACGCCAGTATCGTCGGCGCAGACAGTGTCATCGAAGGGATTGCCGAGTGCATGCGCGTAGCAGGATAGCGCGACGCGATCGGCGTTGGTCATCGCGACCAGGCGGAATTTTGTACGCAAGCGCTTCAACGCGTCGACCGAATCCGCGAACGGCGACCAACGCAGCACCGCGAGCTGGAACACGTCGCAGGATGCGTCGTCGGCCGGCAGACCCAGCTCCTTGGCGAGATAGCGATAGACGTGAAACATCACCTCGCTGGAGCGTTCGGGATGCGCATCGCGGCCGCGCTTGTACGAAGCGAAGATCTTGTCGTCGCTGAGCTCGGCCGGCGTCTTGCCCGAGATCCTGCGCACCGCTGAGAGCACGCCGGACTCGAAATCGATCAAGGTGCCGACGACGTCGAAGGTGAGGACCTTGAAATTGCTGAACGGGGCTTGGGACGACATTGGGCTTCTTCTCTTTGGTTGGAACAAGGGGGTGCTAGTCCACCCTCGGCACGACGATGGTGTCCTCGGGGTGAAGGGTGACGGTGAGGTTGCCGCCGACTGGAGGAATGCGGCGATAGGCCTCGTGATAGGTCGGCTGGCGCAGGCTGAGCGCTGAACCGTCGGCGAGGTTGAGGAAAATGCGCAGGCTCTCACCCTGGTAGACGATATCAGTGACGGTACCGGTCAGCCGGTTACTGGCCCCATCGCCAGCGCCGTCGTCGATCAACAGCTTTTCGCTGTGCACCGCGAGCATCACCGCGTCGCCCGGTGGGATAGCTCGGGCGCTACGCAGCACGGAATTGCCGAGCGCGACGCTGCAAGCGTCGACACGGCGGACGGGCAAGAGCGTGGCTTCGCCGATAAAGCTCGCGACGAAGGAATCCGCGGGGTGATCGTGCAGGCGCGCGGGCTCGTCGATCTGGATCAGCTTGCCATCCTTCATCACGGCGACGCGATCGCTCATGGTGAGCGCCTCGCGCTGGTCATGGGTGACGTAAATGATGGTGGCGCCGATTCGCTTGTGCAGCGTGCGCAGTTCGATCTGCATGGACTCGCGGAGCTGCTTGTCGAGCGCGGAGAGCGGCTCGTCCATCAGGATCAGGCTCGGCTCGAAGATCATGGCGCGCGCCAGCGCCACGCGCTGGCGCTGGCCGCCGGAGAGCTGCGCAATGCCGCGATGCTCATAGCCGGTGAGGCCCACCATGGCGAGCGCGGCACGCACCCTGTCGGGCCAGGTCGATTTCGGCAGGCGCCTGGCGCGCAAGGGAAAGGCGACGTTCTCGCCGACGCTCATATGCGGAAACAGCGCGTAGTTCTGGAAGACCACGCCGATGTCGCGCTTGTGTGGCGGCATGTAGGTGACGTCGCGGCCACCGAAATGGATCGAGCCGGAGGAAGGCAGGATGAAGCCGCCGAGGATTCCGAGCAGCGTGGTCTTGCCGGAGCCGGACGGGCCGAGCAACGACACGAACTCGCCGGCACCGACATTGAGCGACACGTCATCGAGGGCGCGAACCGCACCGTAAGCCTTGCTTGCGGACCTTATCTCGACGCTTTCCGCTCGTTTGTCCAACGATCGACCCTCGTCACACCCCTAGGTGGCGCGCCTCACTGCACGCCATAAGTTTGCTTTATACACTGACTGCAGATCAGCTTGCGATTGCAGCTTCAAGTGCACGCAATCTTCTCTCCCAAGCCTTGTCTTTAGCCTGTCATGCCAATGACACCAGAGTTGGCAAAACTCGGCAATTGCCAAATTGTTACTGGCCGCATAACATCAAGTTATGCCTGAGCTCCGCCGGATGCTGCCCTCCTCCAACGCCCTGTTCGTCTTCGACGCAGCAGCGCGCAACGGCAGCTTCACGGCGGCGGCGGCCGAATTGAACGTCACGCAGCCCGCGGTGAGCCGGATGCTCGGCCAGTTCGAGGATCATCTCGGCGTGCGCCTGTTCGACCGCAAAGCGGGGCGCGCGGTGCTCACCGAGGACGGCGAACTGCTGTATCGCCGCGTGCTCGAGGGCTTTCGCAGCATCGAGACCGGGTTGATCGAGATCGAGCGACGGCGCAAGGGCACCGAGACCGTGACGCTCTCCGTCTCTTCCGCCTTCACCACGCATTGGCTGATGCCTCGCATCGACAAGCTGCAGCGACACTTTCCGCAAGTCGACCTTCGCTTCCAGCTCATCTCCGGCGCGCTGCGCGGGCCGGTCGAGAACGTCGATCTCGGCATGCGCTTTCGCGACCGCGAGGAGCCTTACTCCGGCGGCACGCTGGTCATGAAAGAAGTCATGCTGCCGGTGTGCAGTCCCGGCTACATGAGCGAGGCAGAGCCCGCGGAGCGCAACACCGTCATCCGGCTCGCTGAGACACCGGGCGACTGGGCAGCGGATTATCCAAAGTTTCTTACCAGGCGCCGCGGCCCGGCCAAGGCGTTGAGCTTCACCGACTATGCCGTCGTGGTACAGGCCGCCCTGCTCGGCCAGGGCATCGCGCTCGGTTGGCTGACCGTCGCCTCGCATTGGCTATTGACCGGCGCGCTGGTGCCGGCGTCCGACGCCCTCACGACCACGCGTCGCATCTGCGAATTCTTGCCGCCGCGCAACCGGCCGATGCGGCCCCTTGCTGCGGAGATCCGCGACTGGATCATCGCGCAGATGCGCAGCGAGATCGCGGCAATCGACCAGCTGTATCCCAAACTCGACCTGATGGCCGCCTGCTATTGATGCGTGATCGCGCGGATTGCACCGCGCAGCTCTGCGAGGCCGCGCAGGCGGCCGATCGCGGTGTAGCCGGGATTGGTGCGCTTCGTCGCGGCGAGATCGTCGAGCATGCGATGGCCGTGGTCGGGGCGGAAGACGATCTGCTTGTCCGGCGCGCGCTGTGCGTTCTCCTTCAGGAGTGCCTTCAGCACGGCGACCATGTCGACGTCCCCATCGAGATGATCGGACTCGTAGAAGGACAGGCCGTCGGCCTCGCGCTTGGTCGCTCGCAAATGCGCGAATGCGATGCGCGCGCCGAAGCGTTCGGCCATCGCCGGCAGATTGTTGTCGGCGCGCACGCCGAGCGAGCCCGTGCACAGGCAGATGCCGTTGGCCTTTGAGGGCACGGCATCAAACAGCGCCTGATAATCGTCGGCCGTCGAGGCGACGCGGGGCAGGCCAAACAGCGGGCGCGGCGGATCGTCGGGGTGCAGCGTCAGCGACACGCCGAGTTGCTCCGCCACCGGCGCGACGCGCGCGAGGAATTCGGCGAGATGCTGGCGCAATATCTTTGGCGTGATGTCGCGGTACTGCTCGAGCCGGTCGCGGAATTGCGGGATGGTCATCGGCTCGGTGGTCGAACCGGGCAACGCGCTGGCGATGGCCATGATGAGGTAATCGATGTCGGCCTGGCCCATTTTTTCGAAGAGCTTTTTCGCACGCGCTTGCGCTTCGGGCGAATATTCCTGAGGTGCAGCTGGCCGCTCCAGGATGTGCAACTCGAATGCGGCAAAGCGATCCCCGTCGAAGCGCATGGCGCGGGCGCCGTTGGGCAGCTCCCATTCCAGATCGGTGCGGCACCAGTCGACGACGGGCATGAAATTGTAGCAGATGACCTTGATGCCGGCGGCAGCGACCGCCTCCAGGCTCGCAATCCACGCCTCGATCGAGCGTGTTGCCTTAGCCCCGAGCCGCTTCACGTCATCGGGGATCGGGATCGACTCCACCACC